>JBDSIW010000213.1:0-3126 GCA_039917795.1 Verrucomicrobiota bacterium
AAAGCGAGCCAGCCGGCGTTGCAATGGGTTAGTATTCTTGCGCCTTGGCGAATCAGCGGCGCACCGAATTCCCCAATCGCTGCGCAATGCTTGACATCTTCATTGGCAAACTCCTCGGCGCCGGACAACGCGAGCGCTTGTTTTTCGGCAACCGTCTTACCGACGCTCATGACAACAAGCAAATCGTTCATCGCGTTCACAGGATCCACCGCAGTGGGGCGCGCCGCCTTCAGAACTCGATAAACCTTTTCAATGTGTTCGGAAAAGTTTTTTAGGTGGGACCCGCGAAATGTCCGGGCACCTTGCGCCAAACCATAAGCCGCGGTGGCACCAATGGCACCGGCGCCACGCACCACCATGTCCGTAATGGCGCGTGCGGTTTCTCTGAACGTCCGGGTGGCGATAATTTTGACTTCGTGGGGCAGGAGGCGCTGTTCGATCAGCAAAACGGAGTTTTTAGATTCGTCGAACGCGACCGTGCGGAAATGGCGGGCTTGGCCGCCCGTGGTGACTTTCATGAATCAAGTTAGGCGAAAAAGGGGAGCTGCGGAAAGGTCAGCGTGCTTGAAGTTTGAGCTCGCGCAACTTGGCGCGAATCTTCCGGTAAAGGGAATGACGGCGGAGATTTCTTAAATCCGGGTCGGTGACGATCCATTTGAAATCGCGATAGCCGAGTTGCAGAGCCTTTTCCAGCGAAACACCAGAACGCTCGACCTGTTGGGTCAACGAATAACTACAGGCAAGATTGTAGTGAACCAACGCATCGTCGGGACGCAGGCGGGCCAGTTGTTCATCGACTTTGAGTCCGTCGGAGTATTCGCCTCTGCGGGTGTAAGCGTCGCCGAGAATTTGCAGCGCTTCGACATAATCAGGATCGCGACGAATGAGCCCCTCAAAAAAACCAATCTCCACTTCCAAGTCGCGTATTTCCTTACGGGTGAGTTTTTTTCTTAAGCTAAACGTTTTTTTCGGCATACGGCCTTGCCTACGATATGCCTCAGATATTCCCTGATGTCGAATATTATCTGTAGTCTGGCCGGGAAAAAAAATAATCTGCGGGCTTGAAACTTTTTTTTCGGGGCATGGGTCAACAGCCGGTGCCGTGCGGGAGCGCTGGCGCATGAAATGTTTTGTCACAGGAGCATCGGGATTTATTGGCGCCAATCTGGTGCACGAATTGCGCACCCGAGGACACGAGGTGAGAATTCTCTTGCGAGAAGGCAGCGACCAACGGGGACTGGAAGGACAGGATTTCGAGCGCGTGACGGGAGATGTGTCGGATAAGGCAGCGCTGTTCAAGGCGCTGCGCGGATGCGACTGGTGTTTTCATCTGGCGGCGAGTTATCACCTTTGGCTGCGCGACTATAAACCAATGTACGCGGCCAACGTGGACGGTACGCGCAATGTGCTGACTGCGGCATCGCGCGCGGGTTGCTCGCGAATTGTTTACACGAGCACCGTCGGATGCATTGGACTGCCTAACCCTCACGGAAGCGGGAACGCGAGGAGTGAAAAAAAATCGAACATCGAACATCGAACATCGAACGCTGGAGAGCGACGAGAGGAAAGGGGTGAATGTGCAAATGGACCGGGGGAAGAAATTATTCCCACGGATGAAAGCACCCCGGTTTCCAAGGCGCAGATGAGCAATCACTACAAGCTTTCCAAGTGGCAGGCGGAACAGCTGGCGAGCGTCGCGGCCAGGAAAGGCTGGCCAGTGATTATTGTGAATCCGAGCGCGCCAGTGGGTCCGCGCGATGTGAAGCCCACGCCGACCGGGCAGGTGATTGTGGATTTTCTGAACCGCAAAATGCCTGCATATCTCGACACGGGATTGAATTGGGTTCACGTGCGCGATGTGGCGGTGGGTCACATCCTCGCCGCTGAAAAAGGCCGGATCGGCGAACGCTACATCTTGGGGAATGCGGAGGGGAACTGGACGATGAAGCAGGCTTTCGCCGTATTGGAAAAAATCACTTGTGTCCCGGCGCCGAAATTTCAGGTTCCTTATGGGTTGGCCCTGCTTGCGGCGCATTTTGACGAGGCCATTTCGCGGATCACAGGAAAGCCGCCAAAGGCGCCGCTGGCGGGAGTGCGGATGGCGAAATATAAAATGTTTTTCAACCCGGGAAAAGCGATTCGCGAACTCGGCTTGCCGCAGACGCCGCCGGAAACGGCGCTGGCCGATGCGGTGAAATGGTTCCGGGAAAAAGGATATGTGCGATGAGGCGGGGCGACCGAAATTTTTTAACCGACAGGAATACGAATCACTACCCATGAAGGCACTCAGTTTCAGAAATGGTTTTTCGATCTGGATTTTCATCACAGTTGGGTGTACTTCGCTCAGCGAAACCGTCAAACGGGAAGCAGCCGATTTTCCGACCAATGATTGGCTTTTCATCGACAATGGCTCGGCGCGGTTGGGCGTGAAGAAGAGCTCCGGCGCGGGCATCGCCTATTTTTCTGAAGGGGCGTCGAAGAGAAACCTGGTGAATCACCATGATCGCGGGCGGCTAATCCAGCAGTCGTATTACGGCGATCCGGACGGGTCGCTGTGGGACAAGCAGCCGTGGCGGTGGAATCCGGTGCAGGGCGGGGATTGGCGTGGCAATCCGGCGCGAGTGATCGAATTGAGATCGACGACGAATTCTCTTTATTCCAAATCGACAGCCAAGCACTGGGCGGCGGGCACCGAACTGGCGGACGTTATCTTTGAACAATGGATTTCGTTGAGCAACGAGGTAGCGCACGTCGGATTCCAGATGACTTACTCCGGCACGAATAGCCATTCCACCGCCGACCAGGAAATTCCTGCGATCTTTGTCGCGCCCGATCTTGAAACGCTCGTTTTGTACGATGGCGAAAAACCGTGGAGCCATGGCGAGTTGAGTCGAAGCAAACCGGGTTGGCCGAATGAATCGCGCCGGATCACTGAGCATTGGGCCGCCTACGTCAACACCAACGATTGGGGAATCGGCTTCTACGTGCCCGTGGCAAATGACCTGACCTGCTACCGTTTCGGTGATGGAGAGGAACAACGCGGCGCATGCTCGTGCTTCGCTCCGCTCGGCCATTTTGCGATCAAGCCGGGAATGATTTTTTCCTACGACCTCTGGATGACGATTG
>JBDSIW010000214.1:0-10182 GCA_039917795.1 Verrucomicrobiota bacterium
CAACCTTCGTAACTTACTACCAATTCCAGAGTTAGAATTGGTGCCGGTGGTCGGACTCGAACCGACACGACTTTTTACGGTCCCAGGATTTTAAGTCCTGTGCGTCTGCCATTTCGCCACACCGGCATACCTATGAGGATGGGAACTGACGCAACCCCCCTAGTTGACTTTGTGCCACTTTTTGTGCTACTGTTGCGGCATGAAAACGCGCGCAACGGCAAGCAATGCCCAAATTCAAAAAAAGGATTCCACAACTCACGAAGCGACTTTCGCAAAAGTACTGGATGGGCGCAAGCTCCCGATTCGTGCGCTTTGGATTCGCAACGGCCGGTACTATGGCCAACTTGCGGTTGAGGATACAAATACTGGCGTCAAGAAAGTGCGACGCGTCCCGTTGCTCGATAGCGAGGGCGAGCCTGTGCAATCGGTCGCGCAAGGGGTCAGCGCGTTGGAGAAGTTGCGAACTCAGCGCGCCGATGATGATCTGCCGAAACTTGGGCAAACGCCCACCTTCAAGCGTTATGCCGAAGATTATCTGGAATACATCAGGAGCGGCGTGGGGACGAAGAAGGCCGGGACAATTGCAAAGGAGGATAGCACGCTGACGTTGTGGAAAGCCCACCTCGGAAGTTTGCGCCTTGATAAGATCAAGCCGGTGCATGTCAGCGCCTTTATTCAAAAGCGATTGAAAGCCGGTTTATCAAAGCGAACGGCGAAACTGGATGTTATTGCCTTACGAAATGTTTTGAAACGAGCACGAGACATTGACCAACACATTCGCTCATTGCCCATTCCTCCAGGCTTGAATGGAGAATTGAAATCTTCCACGCCGAAACGTTCGTTGTTCACTCAGGAGCAATTAGAAAAACTCTGCGCGGCTGCGCTCGGTAAGAAAGAAGACGGTTCGCCGGTCACGAAAAATGGACAGGAATTTTCGGACTACGTCCGGTTCATGGCCTATTGCGGAGCGCGGCGCAATGAAGCGTTGGCGATTCATTGGAATGACGTGGACTTTGAACGCGAGCAACTCACAATTGGCGCGACGGGCGACACGAAGAATTTATCTGCGCGCGTCGTCGATTTCAATCCGAAGTTGAAAGAACATTTGCAGGCAATGCACAAACGGCAGTCGAACGGCGGCGGCGGCGTTTCGCAGTGGCTATTTCCTTCGCCACAACGGGGCGACAAAGATATTCCGGCGCAGAGTTTTCGAGAATCGCTTGACCTGGCTCGCACGGAGGCAAAGATGCCGAGCATAGCGTTTCACGATCTCCGCCATCATTTTATTTCTTACGCGGTGATGAGCGGGATTGATTACATGACGATTGCCAAATGGGTTGGACATCGTGACGGCGGGATTTTAATTGGCAAGGTCTATGGACATTTGAGCAACGAACATGCAAAAACTCAGGCGCAACGCATGAATTTCGGACCCGCCATTTTGAGCGACGCAGTTAGGGGCTAAAGAGAACGCATGAGCAGGAAAACCCATACGCTGAGCGAGAGTCTGCGCAGGGAATTGCAATTCTATGATTTCGTGGCGGAAGATGCCTACCTGGTGTTTTGCAAATGTAATCCGCCGCCAGAATGGCAGGAGAGAGAATTTTTCTTTCTGCTGCAATCTGCTTGGGAACCGAAATCGGTCGATCCGAATCTTCCTTACAAAGTAAAAAATCAGCAGGATGAATTGAACATGCGTTTTATTTATTCTTCAAGCGCCTGCTGGTTGGGCGAACTCTTTGGCAACTATCCCGATGAAACAATTCTGATTTTGAGTGCATTCCGCCGCCTCCAGGAAAGGTGGATGGCATCGCCGGAAAAAAGATTCACGCTGACAATTGCATTGAACGAGTGGGATCGCAGACAAGAGGTGGGAGCTAAACAGAGTGATCGAATTTGCACCGGGATTATCTTGGAGACGTCATCGGAAAGCAAGTGACGCCATATAGAGGTAGTGTCCTAATTTGGAAGTGCCTGATTTAAGACCAGCGATCACCGCTTCTGATAATTTCGTTGGCGATAGTTGTCTTGTGCGGCTTTTCGTCAAGGCTCACCGGCTTTTCGTTTTTAAATCCCGCGATTTTGCTTCTCGCCTTCCTGCACCCGTCTGAACAGCACTCCGCGTTGAGACTTTTGGCCTGAAATTTTTTTCCACAGTGTTTACACTTGAGGTTGTAGGTATTCCGACACGACGCCTGCTTTCCTTTTGGAAGCCTGGAGTTCACTATCTTGAGCGCTTCCTTTTTGTTTATCCCGAAGTGATCAAGGTTATAGGCTTCACAGACTCCTTCAGCCTCCTCCAGCGTCTGCCCCCATACCCACGGGGCTTTCGTGCCGCCACCATCCATTGGCGTGTGACCATACTCGCTTTCGATTACCAGGCTCGGCACATAACCGCCGTGGTGCGACGGGTCTTGTTGTGGATGTATCCAATAACACCACCGCCTCTTGGACAACATGCTTCGGGTTGAGCTTGGTCAATTTACCAAGCCAGAATTTTGCTCGTTCGTCGGAGGCTATGACGCATCTATTCT
Source organism: Verrucomicrobiota bacterium (assembly GCA_039917795.1). Lineage (GTDB taxonomy): Bacteria > Verrucomicrobiota > Verrucomicrobiia > Limisphaerales > CANJXF01 > CANJXF01. The sequence continues at coordinate 2,535 of JBDSIW010000214.1, forward strand.
TAAACCGCTGTTTTTGTTGCGCCGCCGTGGAGGTGGCGCGGGGGCGGAGTTTTACTTTGACGGCTTCGCGGAAGAAAGTCGGGTCAGTTGCTTTGCTGGACCAAATAAAAGCTTCTCCCGCCTGGAGGCGGGCTAATTGCTCCGGTGTCAGATTGAGCAAGGCCGCGTTTGCTTTTTGGATGTGCTTCAACCATGCGGGTGAGTTGAAGCGATGCAAAATAATCTGAGACGAAAGCTCAATCAGAGAGACTGGCACGGATGGAGGATCCTGGCTTGCAACAAGAATGCTGGTGCCCTTGTGGCGCATTTCGCGGACAACACTGATGAGGCCATCGACCAAATCCGGGTTGCCGATGTATTTATGGGCTTCGTCGAACACGACCAGTTTGTTGAAAGATTGGCCGTTAAAAATGGCGTCGCCGAAGAGCTGAAGCAGCACGACAAATAAACCGAGCGCTTCATCTTTCTCAATAAATTCATCCCGCAAATCCACGATCAACAAGCGACCGGGACGGATGAGGTCGCTGATTCGAACGGAGTCGTCGATGTAATCCGCCGCCAAATCCAAACGGACATTCGCGAGTTCGTTGAGATTATCAGGAAGGCCAGCGTTTTCGATGGCGGCACGCAAGCCCGCCAAAGTTAACCCATCGCGCATGGAGCGCATAATCTGGTTGAGCCGACGGATGTAGGTGGCCTGATTACCGACTGCACCCATGAGGAATCGCCAGTGGCCGGCTTGCAGTTCGGCGGAGGCAAATTTCAGCGGCAATACTTCGATGCCAGGATATTCCGCACGGCGAGCCGCGAGCTTGCCTGACGGAACCAACAACACCATGTCTTTCATGGCGGCGGGGCGAGCCTGATAATCAGCAGCCAATGCAGCGACCGCGCTGGGGTCGTCATTTGGCCGAATCATGGAAGTAAATTCCGGCTTATAATCCTGAGTCTGGCTGTAATGAAAAACGACGGTGGCCAACGGCTGAGGCAGCGAATTGATGCCAGGAATGGAGAGCGATGCCATCTCAATGATGCTGCCGAGGGTGTAACTCTTACCACCGCCTTGGACGCCGAACAGACTGATGGTATGCGTCTGATTGAGATCGAGTCCGACGGTGCGCCCCATGACTTTCCCCAACACCCCGAATTGGGGTGAATCGCCGGTCACACCCAACAAAACATCATGAATCGGTTTCGTTGGAGGAGTCATTGTAATCTCTGGAATGGTGTGTTTCTGTTCGGGTGAAATTGGTTGAGCCGTCGTCGTAACGGGTTGTGCTGGTGGAGCGGACACAACTGGAGGAACGACCAATTCAGCGGGTTTTTCTACGACCGTCTCCACTGGCGCGATGGGCGGCGGGACGGCCTCCATTCTAGGATTGAGCGGATAGACCGGCGACCGTTCCGGGGCAGTTGTTTCAGACTTGGTGAATTCGTCCGAAGGTGCGGTGAGTTTATCCCAGACGACAGTGCGCGGACGTTTCTCGCGAAGGAACGCGGCGCGTTCAAGTTTCGGCAACTCCTTGGCAAGAAATTGCATGGTGGACGTTTCCGATGTTGGCTGAAGGTTGGCGCCTTCGGGAGCAGGAAAGGGACGAGTTTCCTGATCCGATGCCACGGCGGGCAACGCCTCCAACAGCTTTTGAATCAGATTGACGCCGACGCGATGAAACTCGATTCCGTTTTCCTGGACGAAATCCTCGGAGCCGTCTTTGTCAAAATCGAAGACCAACGCGCTCCGGGTGAACCGAAGTTTGTAACCGGTCTGCATGGTCCGCAGGAAAAACTTTGCTTCTTCGTAAGCATTGGGAGACAAGAAATTAAGGCGGTGCGCCCGATCCAAATAGAATTCCAGAAGATTGATCAACTCCTGAGTTTTGATGATACGGTCGGCACGATCGGCTCCGGTCCGATCTGGATCAAAATGGTATTGTAGCGTTCGTTCACTCTGCTGTATCTGCTCGGCAATGGATTGGTTCAAGTGACTCAAACCACCCAGACTTCCCGCAGCGCGATAGCATTTCACCTCCACCAAACTACAGGTGAGGACGGGGACGGGACCAGAAGCATCAAAGTCGAACAGAGCCAAGTCGGTGCGGCGCAATGTAATTTCATCTTCCAATTCGTCGCTGTTTTTCTGCAGTGCGCGGAACAGGTCCAAGTGTGCATCCAATGGAACAACAGCCTGATCACGAAAGGCCTCTTGAAATTCCAAGTAAAGTTTAGCCAAGGCGAGGCCGAGGGCTTCGGCGCGGTGGGTCGGCGACGAGGCGAGTTTGAGAGCAAGCCGACCCGATAGTGCGCGAAGCTCACCCAAAAGAGCGTGAGCACGGTTGTGGTAAGCGCTCAAATCATAATCCTGCAAGACGCGCTCGAACAACACGCGAATTTCGGTATGCGACCGAGAGGTGATGACGACCCGTCGGCCGCTATTGCCGGAAAGGTCGGGACTATGATCTATCAGGTATTCAGGGCGACGACTCGCCGGATGGTGGTCAAAAAATTCAATGCCGAGGCTCTTATCGATGGTGAATACCCAATCGCTGACATCATGCACCTGGTGCAGAAGCGCCTTTTGGTCGGCTCCCAAAACCAGCGTGGAAACCGGGCGCAAGACCAGCCCTGCCTGGCCGGTGGAGATGTTGGCCGCCGCAGTTGAAATGGTTTCCGCGAGGCGGGTCAACAAGTTCGGAAACTCCTCCGCGCCGGGAATGGGAGCGGCCATCCCGTGACGAGGCCTGCGATGCCAGGCTACGACATCGGCGTCTTCTACATAGGTCACGGAAAAATCCTGTAATAAACCGTGAACCGGCGCGCTCTCATCTTCGCGGCGCGGCGGTTGGGCGCTGATGCTCTGGGCAGGGAACACATCGAAGAGAAAGCTCAAGTGAGCCGAAAAATCAGAAGCGTTGGCTCGAAACTCGGCCAGATCACGAACGGAAAAAGTGAGTTTCGGGGTCAGATGATTTCCCGATGGAGTGGCAAACGCATCGGCCTCGGCAGCGGACAGACTGCTGGTGGGGGAGATGAGTTCAGCTAGGTCTTCTCCGCAACCGGGCGCATCGGGATCGGGAACGAAAAGCCGGAGGTCATATCTAAGCTCGCGAAAGTCGGATTCTTTTTGCAGTTCCAAAAGCATATCGGCGAGCAATCTTCCTCGCCCTGCATTGAAACAATTGAGCACCAGCATTTGGATATAGGGATGCTGAACCAGATAGCGCCGGGCGCGATGGGCAAGGAAATGGCCGTCTAAACTGAAACTTCCAATGTTAGGTTCCGGCAGTCCCAAGGCTGTGCAAAGCTCGGCAATCAAACCTCGTGGATCCGTATCGGAGGAGGCCCCATAAACCGTCCAGAGAGGATGAAGATTATCGATGGTGGTGAGAATCTGCCCGGACCCGGCGGGGAAGACCGCTGGAAAATTGACCAAGTTGAGCCGCTCAAGCAGCGAGTCGCGAGTGGGCGTGAGAAATTCCCTGGGCGCTTGCGCCGCTTTTTCCAACCAATGATTTGCGAGAGTCAACCAGGTGGCGACCCTAAGAAGGCGAAGCGGATGAGTGGGGCTGACCAGAAGGGCAGCGCGATGCGAGCCGCGATGATCTGCAAGATCGATTTTTGCCGTGTCCAGAGCCAAGAGCGTCTGGAGCGAGGCGAGGGCGCGGGGTTGCTCATCCGGCGCAGCCGACTCCGCATTGCGGAGCGCCTGAGAAAGAATGGAGAGATAAAGTTGCGCGTAGGTGGCAATTTCATCTCGAAGCGGAAACAGGTCAGCGCTCTGGACAATCTGCTGGCCATCTGGACCGCTGATTTTGGCGAGCAGCCCCTGCCGACTGGCGCGGAACGCCTCGATCTCTGGAAGCGAAGGCCAACTGGTGGCGTCATGAAAGATGTCGGCAACCTGCGCGGAGGAAATGGCCAAGCGCCATGACAACGTCTCGTCTGGTGAAGCAAGAATGCGCTGCTCAAGAAGTTTGAGCACCCGAGAAACCGGGACATGGATGAGTCCTTCGCCTGCGAATTTGAACTCCAAGAGTTCTGCTTTTCCTTTGAAGTCCTCGGCATCGACCCAGGCACGATGCAAGCAAGAGACTTCTTTGGGATCGTGCCCATCCGCCAAAGCTTTGAACCAAAAATTAATTTGCGCGTGGCTAAAGCTGGCGAATTTCGGAACCGAGCGCTGGGGCACGTCCACTTCTATGTCGTCTCCTTTAACCACATAGAAAAGGTCACTCTCATTGGGTAATTGGAGATCGTCCGGGCCGCCGATCAAAGGGACGGGCTGACCCAACGCATCCACAATAGGAATCGGGTCGCCATCCGCGGTGCAGGGCAAGACGCGGATAAAGTGCCAGCCATCTTCCCAATCCACCTTGGCGACTCCGGTAAAATTAACGGAGCCATCGCGGCGAGAGCCGCTCCAGACTATTTTCTTTTTGGTGAACGCGGTGGGTCCTCCCTCCCGAGAAATGACCTGCAGACGGAAATGGTGAACCCCGGGGACGTTTTCGGGTGCAGGATCGCAACGAAACTTTACCTTGAAACTTTTCGGCCCTCCCTGGCCGACCAATAAGACCTGTTGGCCGATCAAATCCAACTTTTTGAGACGCGGATTGCTTTCATCTTCCTGAATGACCGGCAACCCGATTTCCGTTACCTCCACGCGGAGTTCCTGAGTGATGCCCGCGCCAGCCTCAAACTGCCATTTGTCGAACGAGAGAGGCCAAAACTGTTTTTCGGTGACGATGCGACGCGTCCAAACCAGTGGATCCTCCAGACCGGTTTCAGCGAGAAATTCACCGAACTGGGTGCGTAAGGCGCGGTCACCAAGCTTAAGGTCAAGGACCCGCCCGCGTTCCGATTTGTTTGAGAACGTGAGTTTGTCCACGCACTCCAGGTTCTTGGTCAAGCGGTATGGGATGGTCGCTGCGTCATCCAACAAATGAAAATCGGGAACCAGCCCCAGTTCGCAAAGAGCCGCGCCGACCACATCCGGTTCGTAGCCATTGAGCCGCATGGAAAGGAGAAAACAGACGGACGCAAGAGCATCGGCCCAACGCCAGCCTCTTTCCTGAACCAAACAGAGAATTTCCGGCACAACGGAACGCAAGGCTTCCGGCAACTGCTCCGTTAGACGCCCACGCAACTGCTCAAAGGTATCGGCAACAGAGACCTGTTCAAAGGTCGCTTCGGCAAAAGAATCCTCTGCCGAAGTGCGCAAATCATTCGGAACGAAGACCAGCAGTGGTGGTCGGAGCTGCCCGTCGGCAGAGGGATTGCGCAACTCGACCAATTTGCTGCTCGTGATCAGAAGCGCGTCGTTGTTGCGCGGATCGCGCGAAAGCACGTGGACCTGCGCGCCCTGGCCCACCTTGAGTCTTAGACTGCGGGCCACCTCCATCATGACAGCGGTGTCGAGATCGCCCACCCGCATACAATGGCCGGGCTGACGCTCGGCCAGAACAGCCTGGAGCTGTTCCTCGATGACACGCTGCAACTCCGCATTGACATCTCCAGTTGTGGCGCGACGGAAATCCTGACTCATGCCGCACCTCCCGTGGTGGTGGCCGGTTCAGAGTTGATGCGATAACGAGGAGTCACATATTGAGTGATGTATGCGTCGGAGAGATCCTGAAAGAAACCGATCTCGCGCAGTTTATTTTTAAAGGCCGTTTTGTTGCGGCGGAGGGCCTCGCAATCCGCGATGGTGGGTTCGCCAAAGCCTTCGCCTCGCGGGAGAAAATCGATGTGAAGGCCATAGCGCTGACGCAGAAAGGCCAGGAGGCGATCAATTTGAATTTCCTCAGAGTGATAGCGCCCGGTGAGATCATCGAAGCGCAAGACGGCAATCTGGAGCAACACCTCGAGTAAGCGGCTGTCGAGAATGAATCGCCGTGGAGAGTTTTTGGAGCGTTGCTAGGCTAGAAGAGGGCCGGGACGATTTTTAAGCAAAAGCGAATCGAGAGACCGGACGAGGACGGTGCGGTGATAATCGCCGCGCAACGCCATCAAACATTCCACATAGGTTCCCAGAGGATCGAGCTGGAGATTTTTTACGGCCTGCACTTCGGGATCAAGGGCGTTGTCCTCGAGAGCGGTGTCTTCCTCCAAGCTCATCAAACGCGAGCCAAAATATTGTTCGCGATCGACTTTGTAGCCCTCCTCGAGCAAACGCAAAACTTCACTGACACTTAACTGTTTGTTAGTGCCTCCGGGCAAGCGACTGGACTGCAACAAATGCAAGGCAAACTCATCGAGTTTCTTCGTAACAAAATAAGCCCGGACGAAGCCCGGGATGCGGCGATAATGGAGTTCTGCACTGATCTCAGCCAACTGACTGACACGGGTGCCGGGCTGGTTCTGCACATCCAAAAACAAACCGATCTGGTAAGGGCAATCGCCCTGCGGACGATCTTCATCGGCGGGTTTAGCGGGACAGTTGGCTACCTGACAAATGGGCTGTTGTCCTTTGCGTTTGACCAGCTCAGGCAAGAGCTTCATCAAGCGCAGATGATAGAGCGCGAGATGAAACGCCAGCAGGATTTTGAGATACTCCACCATGACTGAGCGTGGAATTTTATTGCGGTATTGGAGCAGACGAACCAGATCGTCGGCCATGATGTCTGCCGAACCGACGCATAAAGGAGGCGTCGTCTGACGTGAGTCATTGAGGGGCGCGTCGTGGGACACTTCGCCGGAATTCAGGCTCAGAAGCGCCTGTGTCTCGACATCGACCATGGCATTGGTGTCTTCCAATTGCGTATTGGGATCAACCCCGGCAAAGAAAAACACTTTCATGTTGGCCAACGCGCGTTTGCCAAGATTATTTCGGGCGTGCCACAGCATTTCGAAAATGTGCTGGGCCGCACCGTAATCACGGCAGTGATTCGCATTACGGAAACGATAGGTATAGCCGTGGAGCGGTCGAGGGGCAGCGACGGCTTCTTTGCCCGGTTTCCCGCGATTGACCAAATCCAGCAAATGGGTTTCCAGCCAACCCCGAGTGATGTTTGGGTATTTATCAAAATCCTTGAAGCGAGTGGGCTGGGAAAGGAAATGAGCCTCGAAAGTGTCGATCGTGTTGTCTCTTTTGAAAAGCCGGCTGTCATAACCATTGTGATGAATCCGGGCAAAGAGCATCGTCAGGACGCGATCCATTTCCAGCGTCTTGAAATCCAAGAGACTGAATCTCAAGCGTCTAGTTGATAAGGGTTTAATCAAGACTTCTGGAGGTTTGTATTGGGTCGGAAACGAATGAAGTGCAGGAATGCAGCATCCCTTTAAATGAATATGCACCAAGTAACAAAACAGGCAGAGGGAAAGACCACCCTCCTTGGGGTCGGGTGGATCTTCCCTCACTGCCGTTGGCCTGGTCCTAGCGGACTGCCACAAGGAAAAGAAAATTTATGAACATGACGTTTGAACAACAACCGAGAGAAACCACGAAAGCGTTTGCCGCATTCAAGATTTATCTGGACTAAGGCCCGAACCGTTCGCTGGCGTCCGCCGCTGAGAAGATGGGTTGTAGCAAGCGTCGGATGGAATGGTTGAGCCGCAAGTATGACGGGCCGGGTCGGGTGGGGGCACGGGATGCGCACATGGCTGACTTGGAACGGAAAGCTATCGAACGGTTGGCGTGCGAGAAAGCAGT
>JBDSIW010000215.1:0-3137 GCA_039917795.1 Verrucomicrobiota bacterium
GCGCCGGAGAAAGTCCATCGTCGCCGCCTGCTATACTCAAGCTCAATTGTGGCCGTGATGTCACCCTATTATGCGAGTCTCAATAGTGCTGCTTTTGCTCTCCGGCGGTTGCAGCAATCCTCCACCAGCACCAGCGTCTCGTTTTGGAGTCTCGTTCACTTCTCGCAACAATACTCACCTGAATCTTGATTCCCTTCCGATAGAGGATTACCCGGCGCTCAAGAAGTTTCACAAGCTGAGGGAAGTTCAGTATGGCACGGCGACCGATGAAAAGATGGAGGCTCTCGCGAACGTTGGTTTGACCAATTTGCGCTCCGCCAGTCTAAACGGCTCATCCTACATCAGTGATCGAGGCATTGAGGCATTGGCACAAATACGTTTTATGGACAGTTTGGGATTGGAAGGTACCGCCATCACCGATAGGGGAGTGGACTTGATCGCAAAGCGAATGCATCCGCGCGGCGTCAATGTCGCTGCCTGCACGAAAGTCACGGTGGACGGATTGTTAAAGCTGGCGCAATCAGAGACGATGGAGAGCCTTAGTTTCTCAGTGGGAGAGATGATGCAGGCTGATTTGATTCGCCTTATTCATGCAGCCGCTCCCCAGCTTGTTCGCATGGACATTGACATGGTCGAATCTACTGAAAGACGGCTGGATTTTCCGGCGCTCCGTCGAGAGGCGGAGGAAAAAAGATAAGGCTGTTCGCCGTGCGAAATAAGCACGTCAAAAAGTTATGATGTCCACGAAAGTGCCGCCTTGTTAGGCCCCAACATCTCATGCGCACTTTTGCTTTCATCTTGTTCGTCGCGTTCAGCTGCATTTGCTTTGGCGACACATCGAAGCCTCTAGCACCCATCACCAAGACAGAGCGGGCCGCGATTGAGGCCGTCATCAAGAAGGTGACCGCCGAGAAGATATTGGCGATTACGCGAGAGCCTTCAGACACAGTCGAGGTTCGCACTGGTGTAGTCACGCCGGGCAAACTGGACGGCAAAGGGCAGACGTTCACCCTCAAGCACACAAAGAAAGGGTGGGAGATTCAGAAGAGGGGACTATGGGTTTCTTGACGCACATGCAGCCTCTTAAGAACTGGAAACCGAGCGCGCTGAAATTGCAGATAGGAACGGGAATTTGAAAAACTCTTCGGAAAGAACGCTGCGGCTTACGGTAACCATGAAACGATTTTCCCTTCGACCGCTCCGGAAATGACGGCGCGAGCTTTAAACGGGTCTTGAATCTCTTTCATCCCGCCGCGCAATCCTGACTTGCTTCTTGCGAATCAATTGGCGCAAAGTTTTCTGAACCCAAAACCGATTTTATTGATCGTCATGAAAAACATTTCCTTTTATCGCTCCAAGATCATCGCAGCCATTTTGTTTGCCAGCGTGGCGGCGGCTCTTTGCGCGGAGAAGAAGCCCTCGGGCGTCCAGATCACAAAACTCGACGACCGCCTTCGCGTGGAAATCGACGGACGGCTGTTCACCGAATATTTTTACACCAATGTCCCGCGCCCCTATTGCTATCCAGTCATCGGGCCCGGCGATTTGCCCATGACACGCAATTGGCCGATGAAAGAAATGGGCGACGAAGAACACGACCACCCGCACCATCGCTCGCTCTGGTTCGCGCACGGGGATATGAACGGCGTGGACTTCTGGAGCGAGGGAGCGAACTCCGGAAAAACCGTTCACGAGAAATTCTTGGAAGTCAGCTCTGGGAAAAAGGCGGGCGTGATTCGCTCGCAAAACAAATGGGTCGCCAAGGACGGAAAGGTGGTTGCGACCGATGATCGAACCATTCGTTTTTCCGGGAACGCGAATCAGAAAATCGTCGATTACGAAATCACCCTGCATGCTTCCAATGGAGAATTGAAAATGGGCGACACCAAGGAAGGCACGATGGCATTGCGGCTCGCCGAGTCGATGCGCCTAGCCCAGCCGAAGAATAAAACCGGCAAGGGCCACATCGTGAACAGCGAAGGCGTGCAGGACGGAGAAACCTGGGGAAAGCGCGCCGCCTGGGTGGATTATTACGGCCCGGTGGACGACCAAATTCTCGGGGTCGCCATGTTTGACCATCCAAAAAATCCGCAATACCCAACCTGGTGGCACGTGCGGGATTACGGACTCTTTGCGGCGAATCCCTACGGCGTCCATGATTTTGAGAAGAAGGCGAAAGGCGCCGGAGATTTCGTGATTCCCGCTGGCAAAAGCGTGACCTATCGCTACCGCATGATCTTCCATAAGGGTGACGAAATGGAAGCGGGTATCGCCGCGAAGTTCAAAAAATACGCCGCCGAAAAAGAATAAGATTCGTATCCATCCAGAATAAAATCCGATTCCAACCGTCCAAATGATCCATCACTATGAACCCAATTAATCGCCGAAGTTTTCTCAAAAATTCGTTCCTCACCACCGCCGCGTTGAGCTTGCCCGCGCATTCCTGGGCGCAAGTCCGCGGCGCAAATGATGATATCCGCGTCGCCATCATCGGATTCAATGGCCAGGGGAAAAGCGACCTCGAAGAGTTCCGAAAAGTTCCGGGCGTGCGAGTCGTCGCACTATGCGATGTTGATTCCGCAGTCCTGGAATTCCAGGCCGCGAAATTCCGCGACCGCAACGAGCCGCTTGCGACTTACACCGACGTTCGAAAACTTCTGGAGAACAAAGACATTGACGCCATTTCCACGGCGACGCCGAACCATTGGCACGCGCTGATTTCCATCTGGGCAATTCAGGCGGGCAAGGATGTTTATGTACAGAAGCCGGTTTCCCACAACGTGAGCGAAGGCCGACGCATCGTGGAGTTCGCGCGCAAGCACAAGAAAATGGTCCAGACCGGCACGCAGAGCCGCGCCAGTGCGGGTTTGGCAGAAGCGGTGGAATACGTTCAATCCGGGCAGCTCGGAAAAATCAATCTGGTTCGCGGCATTTGCTACAAGCCGCGCGGGAGCATTGGAAAAGTCACCCACCCTCTCACGATTCCGGCGAACATTGATTACGATCTCTGGTGCGGCCCGGCAGAAAAGCTTCCTATCATGCGCAGCAAATTGCACTACGACTGGCACTGGGTCTTGAACACAGGCAATGGCGACCTCGGGAACCAGGGCATACACGAAATGGATGTGTCCCGCTGG
>JBDSIW010000216.1:0-4082 GCA_039917795.1 Verrucomicrobiota bacterium
CGACTCAGTGGATGCCGGAAAAGAAATGCCGCTGACCAGTCTTGATGACGCGATGAAATCCCACCAAGTCATCTTCGCGGCCGATAAATCCGCGGCGACAGGAAAAACAGTGAAACTCTAACACCGGCCCAAGCGCGTCATGAATTCGGCAACTATTAAACTTTTTCTTCCTCGTGGGGACGCGAAGAGCTTGCGAACAGCCGAAATCTCTAACTGGACGGGTAAGGCTATAGCGGCACCGCGGACAGAGCTGGACGACCTGCTTCAACGCGAGGAACTTGATAAGGCAGGCGTCTATATTTTGTCTGGCACCGATCCGCTTTCTGGAGCGCCTCGTGCCTATATCGGCGAGGCGGAAGTAATTCGCGAACGCCTCAAGCAACACAAAACAAAGGAATTTTGGATTTCCGCAATCGTGTTCGTCAGCAAAGACGAGAACCTCAATAAAGCTCATGTGAGGCACCTCGAGAACCGGCTCCTCACCGAGGCCGAACAAGTTGGGAGATGCACGCTCGAGCAAAACCAAGCAGGTGGATCCAAACTTTCCGAATCTGAACGTGAAGATATGGAAGTGTTTCTTTCACGAATTCGCCAACTTTTGCCCGTTCTCGGTTCCGACCTTCTCATTCCAATCTCACAACCAGCTGCAAAACAACAATCTGGCGGAATTCTATACTGTCGCATGAAGGGCGCGGAAGCGCGCGGACGTCGCACGCCTGATGGTTTTGTCGTGCTTGAGGGTTCTACGGCCGTTTTGAAAGAGCGCCCGGCTGCGAAAAACTGGCCGAACGTTCTCGCACTTCGAAAGCAGTTAGTTGGAGATGAAACGCTCGTTCCAAAAGACGGCTTTTATCACTTTACTCGAGATGTACAGTTTTCGAGTCCCAGCGCAGCAGCAGCAGTGGTTGAAGGAGGCAGCGCAAATGGGCTTATCGAGTGGAGAACGAAGGATGGCAGAGTGCTCAAAGAACTGGACGAACAGGCTTAAGAAACTACAAATCACAAAAATGATTTTAATCTTTTCTCCGCAACCCGGTATGCAAAGTGAATCTTAAATCGACTGTTTATGTCCGAGCACAAAGCCACCATCGATTGGAAGCTGCAAAGCCCTGACTTTCTTAAGGGAAACTACTCCCGCGAACACACTTGGATTTTCGACGGAGGCGCTAGGATGCAGGCGTCGCCGTCTCCCAGCGTGGTGCCGATCCCTTTTTCAAATCCCGCGCTGATCGATCCCGAGGAAGCCTTTGTGGCTTCGGTTTCCAGCTGCCACATGCTGACGTTTCTTTACCTCGCCTCGCGCAAGGGATTTATTGTCGACGCTTATCGCGATGACGCCGTTGGCCTGATGGCCAAGAACGAACACGGCTCATCTTGGATCAGCGCGATCACACTGCATCCGGTGATTTCTTACGGCGGATCGAAATCGCCTTCGCCAGAAGAAGAACAACAGCTCCACCACGCAGCGCATGAACAATGTTTCATTGCAAACTCCATCAAGACGATTGTGACCGTAAACCACAGCTAATCGCGCCCGCCCCTTTTTGTCATGAATTCCAAAGCACGCCGAGTCGCCTTCGCCATCGCCGCTCATCCTGACGACATCGAGTTCATGATGGCGGGGACTCTGTTGCTCCTGAAAAACGCGGGCTACGAAATCCATTACATGAATTTGTCGCGCGGCAATTGCGGGAGCATCGTAACGGATTCCCCAACCACGGCGAGAATTCGACTCCAGGAAGCAAAACAGGCCGCGAAAATTCTCGGAGCGCATTTCCATCCGCCCATCTGCAACGACCTGGAAATTTTTTACGATTTAAAAACCCTGCGCAAACTCGCAGGCGCCATTCGTGAAGCAAAACCGACGATTCTCCTGACCCATTCGCCCGCCGATTACATGGAGGATCACATGAACACCTGCCGTCTCGCGGTGACGGCGGCCTTCACGCGCGGGATGCCGAACTTCAAATCGATTCCTGCGCGAGCCACGGGCGAATACGATTGCACGATCTATCACAGCCTGCCTCACAGCCTCACCGACAATCTGCGCCGTCCAATTGTACCCGGCGCCTTTGTGAACACGTCTTCCGTTCACGCAAAGAAAGTGGAGGCATTGAAGGCACACCAAAGTCAGCAGAGCTGGCTGGATGCGAGCCAAAAGATGAATTCCTATTTGCAGATGTGCGATGCCATTTCGCTGCGCGTAGGCCTCCTTTCAAAAAAATTTAAGCATGCCGAAGGGTGGCGTCGTCATTTGCATTTTGGATTTTGCGATGAAAAGGCGGATCCCCTTCGCGTTCTGGGCAAGGATTACCTCGTGAACGAGAAATACGAGCGCGCCTTGCGAATGGATTTTTAGCCTCGCCTTTCTCCAGCTATTTTTTCCGTCGTTTGACAGAACTTCCCACCTAACCAAACTTGGACGCGGGAGCCGCCGCGTGTCTCCGGCCGAATGAAAAATTTATCGCCAGCCAAACCGATCAAGCCCATCAGTGAACGCCTGCTCCTGCTGACTCTTGCGGCCATCCAGTTCACCGCAATTGTCGATTTCCTGATCATCCTTCCACTCGGACCGCAATACATGCGCGTCTTTAAAATTTCTCCCGCGCAATTCGGACTCATTGTTTCGGCCTATGCAATCAGCGCCGGAATTGCCGGGCTGGCCGCGGGATTTTTTCTGGATCGGTTCGATCGCAAACCCGCGTTGCTTTGGCTCTACGCCGGTTTCACGCTGGGCACTTTGTTTTGTTCGTTTGCGCCCACCTACCCGCTCCTAGTCCTGGCGCGCGCCATTGCCGGAGCGTTCGGTGGAGTGGTGGGCGGAATCATTCTCGCAATCATCGGGGACGTCATTCCCGAAAGCCGCCGCGGAGCAGCCATGGGAATGGTGATGTCCTCTTTTTCCGTCGCCTCCATTTGCGGCGTGCCAATCGGTTTGCTCCTGGCATCGCACTTGAACTGGCACGTGCCCTTTCTTGCGCTGGCCATCCTCAGCGCGGTCATTCTTCTCGCCGCTTTCAGGATCATGCCGCATTTGCAAAACCACTTGCTTGACGCGCGCAGGGAGCAACTGGCCACGCGCATGAAAATGCTTTTGTTGAACAAGGACCACCAGCTCGCTTTTGTTTTCATGGCGCTGCTGACTTGCGCCGGCTTTTTGGTTTTTCCTTACATCAGCAATTACATGGTGGCCAATGTCGGCCTCACCGAAAAACAACTGCCGCTCATTTATCTGGCGGGTGGAATTTGCACCATCTTCACGATGAATTGGGTGGGTCGATGGTCGGATCGATCGGGGAAAAAGCGGGTGTTCATCATCGTATCCTTCGTGGCGGCGGTGCCGATTATTGCTCTGACCAATCTGCCCCACGTCCCCGTCGGCATCGCCATCGCAGTGTCGTCGCTCTTGATGATTTGCATGTCGGGCCGAATGGTTCCAGCCATGGCCTTAATGACCGCGAACATCGAGCCCCGATACCGCGGCGGCTTCATGAGCATCAATTCCTCGGTGCAACAATTCGCCTCTGGCATTGGGGCTTACGCCAGCGGAATGATCCTGGGCCAGACCGCCACCGGCGAAATCACAAATTATTCTGTCGTCGGAATGCTTTCGGTCTTTTGCGCCTACTCCTGTATTTATTTTGCGCGATTCCTGAAAGCTCCCGCCGCCCCGCGCGTAGCGAACGAACCCATCGCAGTAGAAATTTAGAAAAATTTACGGCTCCCAAATCTAACCCGCGATTCCCAAAACATCGCGCCGCTTTCGGAACGGGGCCACTGCGGTGATCGAACCCGGCCAGAAGGGCGGCGGCCCGAGCGTTGAGAAAAATGCGAAAGCTTTTGATTTTTTCGGACGCAATCGCAGAATCTCGCCATGCCGCGCAAAATCAGTTCCATCGCACCGGATTGGTGGGATTACACCACGCTCGATCACGACATCATCGCCGAAGCCGCGAAGCTCACGCCCGAAAAGCTCCTGAGACTTTCGCGGCCCGGTTTCAAAGTCGTTTTCTACGACACGTTGGAAGACTTCTACTGCGCCGAAGCGCTCGAATATATTTCCGCGTGGAAACAATCGACGC
>JBDSIW010000217.1:0-4680 GCA_039917795.1 Verrucomicrobiota bacterium
TGAAAAAACGATGCGCCCTCCCTCGAACAGGAATTTCTGAATCTCCTTCACGTCCTGGCCCGGAACCCGGTTTAGATCCCACGCGCCGGCGCCCAAAACGAAGAGAGTTTTTTCCCGGCCCGAACCGATCTTGTGCAGTGGTTCGTAAAGGCGGCTCAAGTTCAATGAGTCCACTTCTCGCAGGCTTTCGTAATAAACTTTTGCGCCCAGCGGATCTGAGCGCAGCGAGGAACTTGGGGGATAAATATCGCCGCGATCAAACCGCAGTTGAAACAATCTGGCGACGCCGAAAGCAAACCCGCCGACGAGCACCAGCAGCAGAAGCAAGGAATAATTCCGGCGTTTCATGACGCGCGAATCCTTTCAAGGTTCGCCTGGACGCCGCGCACAATTTCACCGGTCGCATCGTGCCGGCCGTACCAGACGCGGTCAAAGGCGGTGACATTCTGCCCGAAGGCATCCTGTAAATCGGGGAGAGCGCGGGCGCGTCGCCGAAGTTCGCCTTCATATTCCCGGTTGGATTTAAATTTGGCGATCTTGAGAAACTCGCGCGCAGCGAGATGAGCCAGTCCCGCCAGGTAGAGCGCACGCAGGGCGAGCCGGAGGTCGCCTTTTTCCATCAGCTCGCGCGCCAGCTGAAGCCATCCTTCCTCGGGCAATTGATTGGCGGAAACATTCTCGTCTTCCAGGTTGGGCAGGATGGGCATCGCTTCGGCGACGAGCGCGGTCTTATTCGCGCGCCGTTTCCACATGCGCAGGCAAAGCACGACCAAGGCGGAAGCGATCAGCGCCAGCAAAACGAAAACCATCCATTGGAGCGTGACCATCCAGCCGCTGCCCGAGCCCGATTTGTCGCCGGCGGAGTTATTTAGCCGGAGAAATTTCTCCAACCAATTCAGCAAATCGCGGATCCAATCACGCAGCGTCCGCAGCCCGTCGACGAGCGTTTCGCGGACGCTGTCGATAAAGAGCACAAACCAGTTTTTCTTCGCGTCCGGGTTCTCAACTTTTTCGCGCGGGAGCCGCCAGGTAAACTCCGGTCGCGCCAGGACTTTTTGAATGGATCGATCCAACTCCGCGGCGGGCACGGACGCAGGAGAAACCGCCCGGGCGGATTGCGGTTGGGTATCGTCTGCTTCGCCAAACGTGATGGTCGCCAGAAAAATTGCGCAGGGCAGAAGCATCGCGGAGATCTTCGCGAGGGACGCGTGCGTCTTCAAATCGACCTTGAGATCTTCGCCAGTGGTGACGGCCTGGCCGTAAAAACAACGGAGCGCATATAAGCTTTTGACCAGCGGATCGACGCACAAATAAGTCAGCGCAAATGATGCGGCAAAAAATGTCGTGTTAAAAAGGGAATGCACCCCGCTCCGCGTGAAAACGCTTTCGACGCCGAGGAACATTTTGATCAGGCCGGGCAACATGAAGATGAGCGCCGCGAGATTAAACCAAACAAAGAGCGCAAATCCCGCGATGATCAGCAGCGCCAAATGATTTTGCGCCAGGAAAACGCCTGCTTGCTTCGCCGCCTTCCGAAAGATCCATTGCGAATCCGTCCCGCCGCTCAGGACCAACACGTTTTGGTAAAAGGCGAATGCCCAGCCGAACGGCAGCACGACAAGCATCGCCACCGGCAGCACAAAAAAACTGGAGGGCTGATAAATCAGTTGTGTGATGGCGACACGACCAGCGCGGGCCACGGTCCAGGGCGGTGCATTTCTTCCACCGATTTGCGCGGTCAACTCCGAGGCGAAAGCCGTTTGCCAGGTTTTCATCCAGACAAATCCCAGCACGAGGCCGAACGCGGCCGGGCCGCAATGCTCGGAAGCGAAGGCGCTCCGGCTCATGTCCGCCCAGAAAAATAGAAAGCCTAAAACGAAAGGCAATGTCCCGATCATGTAAAACGTCCACGCCCGCACCGGCGCGAGCCGCAAGAGATGAATGGCTTCTTCGAGCAGTTCGAGGGCGCTTTTACCGGATGTGGAAGGGCGGGCCATTATTCTTCCCAGAAACTGGTTTTCCAAAGAGTGCCATCGTGAAACGAAGTTGGAATGGAGATGAGGCCCTGCCCGATCCAGTAAAAGAAAAGCCACGCCGTCAGCACTCCCGCCAAACTGAAAGTGATCCGCCTCGCCAGGAATCCCGGACGTATCTTTTTGTCGGTCGTTTTGACCAGCTTTTTCAAACAGCCGGCGCAAATGACGCGGTCATCGTGTTCGGTGATGCATTCGCGGCAGTAGAATAATCGGCACTCCGGACAACGCGCGACCGCTTCACGCAATGGATGGTTCAGACAGGATTGTTGGGCGAGAGAGGGCATCGTTCAGGACGGCGTGTCCGGGTTGATGGGGAACGGCGGCGGTGACGCTGTTGTGGCGGCGGGTGAATTTTGATTCGCGACCGGAGAAGAGGCGCTCGTTTCGACGACAGGTTCCTCCGAAAGAATTTCCCCCTGCGCCTGCTCGATCAGCGGTTGCAATATGGCGAGGGCAGCTTTCGCGTGACGCACGCGTTTGAGCGATGAGAGTTCTTCGAGGTGAACGGCTGTCTTGATTTCCGCGATGCAACTTTGCCCCGACGCAATGGCGATAACCGCGCAGAGGAGGAAAAGCCCGCCCAGGCCGCGCAAAACCCAAAGTCCGATCGCGTCCTCCACGCCCAGCGAAAGAAGCGCGAAAAGAATCGCGACCGCCAACCAGGAGCCGCTCCAGATAAAGGCATTGTTCGTTTTTCGGACGGTGATGGCTTGGATGTCGCGGAGATAAAATCGTTTAAATTCCTCGTTGAACATGGTGGAAAAAATCATGAGCAGATGATCGGAGGCGAGCCAAAGCCGGGCGCTCCGGCGCACGACAAGACCGACCCCGTCACTGCGATAGCCCCGGCCGGGAATTTTTTGGTACTCTTTGTTTTTGGTCATTTTATCGCGTCGTAAAATAAATAATGACAGCAATCCAGGCGGCGATCTGCAGGACACCTAGAATGATCGCGATGACAAAACGCGCCTTGGAGCGGCCCAGAATGCTGCCGGGCGAATTCCAATAGCGAATCGAGATAAAGAGCGCAACGGGCGCGCCGATGATGGACGTCCACACGAATAGCATAGGCAACACCGCGGTCGTGAGGGCGATTCGGTCATAAAGGACGCGCTGGTTCTCGAGCGATTTAAGTTTGCCCTTCTTTTTTCCGGAATCCAAACACGCCGGGCACAGATGTTGCCCGCCGAGCTCCACGTCGCACAAGGCACAGAGAAACCTTCCGCAGCTGTCACATGGCAGCGCTGCTTTTTTCTGTGGATGATAAAAACAGCTGGCCTCGCCCTCGACCATGACCTGTTCAGCGGCGGGGGCCACTGCTTCGCGAACCAGGGCCGGGAAAACCATGACCGATAAAGATGACGCGCAGGTTGGGCAGGAAACAAACCCCGCGTTGTATTGTTCCCGCGGAAGAACCGCCTTGCACTTCGAGCAAGTGACGAGGGTTAATTGCATCAGCGCGAAATTTTAATCACGCGCGTGTTGCAAATGCGATCATGCAAACCGCGTTTTTCATCGTCGAATGCCACCATGATGTAACCGATGTAACAAATAATTCCGCTCAACATATCGGCGAAGCCACGACCAAAGGCCCGGCCATAACTGATCTTTTGCCCCTCGGGCGTGACCACGCGGAGCTTGACCGCCATCTTCCCGAGCGTCGCGCCGTATTTTCCAAGAAAATAGGTTTGGTAAAGGATGGAAACGCCCAGGAACCCGATTTGCAGCACCGCCTGTATGATCATCGCAGAAGCGTTCGCCTCCGTTTGGCCACGTGATCTGGCCATCGAATAACCCCACACTATGGCAATGATAAAGATCGGCACCATCAAGATGAGGGAATCGAGAATCTTCGCGGCCACGCGGATCCAAAAACCGGCGTAATCCATCGAGCCCGGCAACACCGCGCCTTCCCTCAGTTTCTGGACAAAGATGGGTTTGCACGACGCACAAACGAAACGATCGCCAAATTTAATCATTTCGTCCGGCGAAAAAGGTTTCCCGCATTCCGCGCAAATTATTTTTCCGGGAATGGTTCCCGCCCCGACGGCCGCCGCATTGGGAATATTTTTGACCTCGGCATACGGGGTCCAGCTGGCCATTCCTTCACGCCACACCAGGGTCTCTCCCCGGACCGTTCCGGAATTGTAAAGTTGATCCAAATCGGTTTCGGTCACCGGACCACGCTGTTCGCCGGCTTGTTGATAATACCAGGTCATAGAGGTTGGGGGGTTGGTTGTTTTTTGCGGACGCGCAACTCTGTCGAAGCCCGCTGCGAAGGTAAAGAGTTTTTGCCGATCCGACCGCAAATCGGTTGCGTCACGGACAATGATCAATGCAAAAACTTCTGCTAATCAGGCGAGGAGTTTTCCGACCACTTCTCCGTGAACATCGGTCAGGCGAAAATCGCGTCCCTGAAAACGGTAGGTCAATTTCGTGTGATCGAAACCGAGCAATTGCAAAAGAGTGGCGTGCAAATCGTGGACATGGACTTTGTCGCGGGCGGCGTTAAAGCCAAACTCGTCGCTTTCGCCATAGGTGATGCCGGGTTTGATTCCGCCGCCCGCCATCCACATCGTGAAAGCGTTCGGGTGATGGTCGCGCCCATCGTCACCGCCCTGCACCATCGGCGTGCGCCCGAATT
>JBDSIW010000218.1:0-2692 GCA_039917795.1 Verrucomicrobiota bacterium
CCAACATCAAAACCATCGCGAAACGGGAAATGGGCGGCTATTTCGCGTCGCCAGTGGCTTACGTTTTCATCGTCATTTTTTTGCTGCTCGTGGGATTCTTTACGTTCATGGCTGGCGGATTCTTCGAGCGCGGTGAAGCGTCGTTGAGTTCATTTTTCACGTGGCATCCGTGGCTTTATCTATTCTTGGTGCCGGCGATTGGAATGCGTCTTTGGTCTGAAGAACGCCGACTCGGCACGATGGAATTACTCCTGACCATGCCGATCACGACGTGGCAGGCGATCGTGGGAAAATTTCTCGCGTCGTGGCTCTTCCTGATTCTAGCGCTCGTCTTGACGTTTCCGGTGGTGATCACGGTGAATTACCTCGGCCATCCGGACAACGGCGTCATTTTCTGCGCTTACATGGGGAGCCTGTTGTTGGGTGGAAGTTATCTTGCGATCAGTTGCATGACATCGGCGCTGACCCGCAATCAAGTGGTGAGCTTTATTATTTCCGTCGTTATTTGCCTCTTCCTGATTCTTTGCGGCTACCCGCCCGTCACAAATTTGTTGCTCCGTTTGGAAAGCCCGCGCTTCGTGGAAGCCGTTGCTGCCTTCAGCGTGATGACGCATTTCGAGGGATTCCAGAAAGGGGTCCTCGATTCGCGCGACATCATTTTCTTTCTCTCCATCATCGGCTTCTCGCTCTTCACCACCGGGGTGATCATTCGTGGAAATCGAGCGGGCTAACGAAAAGAACACGATGAAAAACAAACAAGCTGAGACCATTATTTATTCCACCGTCGGCGTCGTCGCCCTGCTGATCATCATTCTCGCGATCAACGTCATTGCCAGCGCGGCCAAGCAACGGGTCGATTTGACCGCCGAGAAAGCCTACACGCTTTCCCCGGGGACCAAGGCCATTTTGAACAAGCTCGATTCGCGGGTGACGCTGCGCTTCTATTGCAGCCAGGGAGATGAGATGCCGGTTTACTTCAAGACGTATGCGCGTCGCGTCGAGGATTTGCTCGCGGAATACAAACAGGCGGGTAAGGGCAAAATCGTGATCGAGAAATACAATCCGACGCCTGATTCCGATGCGGAAGATTCCGCGCGGCTGAATGGAATCGAAGGCCAAGCGCTGCAAATGGGCGCAGAAAAAATCTATCTCGGGCTCGTGGTGAGTTTGTTGGACGAGAAGGCGGCGCTACCCTTCCTCGCGCCGGATCGGGAACGATTGCTGGAATACGATTTGTCACGGGCCATTGCCCGGGTCGTCACGCCAAAAAAACCTGTCGTGGGCGTGATGAGCGCATTCCCGGTTTTCGGCGCGGAATCCAATCCTATGATGCAGCGCATGGGCCAGCAAGGTTCGCAGCCGTGGGTTTTTTTGACGGAGTTGAAAAATGATTTTGATGTCAAGCAGGTGGAATTGGCCGCTGATAAAATTCCCGATGATATAAATGTCCTAGTCGTGGCTCATCCGCGCGATATCACCGACGCCGCTCAATTCGCGATCGACCAGTTTGTTTTGCGCGGCGGAAAGCTGATCGCGTTTATCGACCCGATGGCCTACTTCGATCAGCAAAACAACCAGTTTGCGCAATTCGGCGGCGGCGGCGGAAAATCTTCGCTGGAAAAATTGCTGAAGGCGTGGGGCGTGGAAATGGAATCCGGGAAAGTGGCGGCGGATCGGATTCTAGCGGCACGGAATCCGCAGGGCGGCGTCATGCCGTCGGTTCTATTGATGACGAAACAGGGAATGAACACGAACGACATTGTCACCAGCGAATTGAATTCGCTGGTGATTCCTTTTCCTGGCGTTTTCACAGGAACGCCCGCAGCGGGATTGAAAGAAACCGTGCTCTTGAAAACCACAACCGATTCGCAGCTCGTCGATGGCTTGATGGCCAGCATGAGTGGCGAGCAAATCTCCAAGGAATTTAAATCATCGGGCAAAGAATATCCGTTGGCGATCCGCTTGGCGGGAAAGTTCAAGACGGCTTTCCCGGATGGGAAACCCAAGGCCTCCGAGAAACCCGAAGATAAAACCGACGAGAAAAAAACGCTGCCGGCCGCAGGAACTTTTTTGAAAGAATCCGCTGCCGACAACGCTGTGGTACTCGTGGCCGACGCCGATATGTTGCAGGACCAGGTGAGCGTCGAGGTCCAGAACTTTTTCGGCCAACGCATTCTGCGCCCGCTCAATGATAATTTGAATTTCCTGCAAAGCCTCGTCGAACAATTATCGGGCGATGCCAACCTGATCAATCTTCGGAGCCGGGCTTCTATGAACCGGCCTTTCACGCGGATCAACGAGATGCGGGCCAGGGCGGATGAAAATTATCGCGGCAAGATTAAAGAGATGGAAGACAGCCTCGCCGAGGCACAACGCAAGTTGAATGAGTTACAACAGAGCAAACAGAGTGGGCAAAAGTTTATCATGTCACCCGAGCAACAGACGGAGATCGAAAAATTCCGCAAGAAAGAGAACGAAGTAAAAATCGCACTGAAGGAAGAACGGAAGAAGCTCAAGAAAGACACGGATGCGCTGGAATTCAAAACCAAGGTGGTGAACATCGCCGCGATGCCTATAGCCGTGGCGGTTGCGGGATTGGCGCTGGCGATTGTGAAACGAAAAAGGACTGCGGCAAAATGAATCGCAAACAACTGACAGTTTTGATCGTGCTGGTCGCGCTAGTGGGCGGCGC
>JBDSIW010000219.1:0-3241 GCA_039917795.1 Verrucomicrobiota bacterium
CATGATGTGACCCGCCACGCGCGAGAGAAAAGTTTTCGCCTGCTGAATTTCCTCGCCTTGCGCCGCCAGTTCCAGAAAGAGCGCCACGGCGTAAAAGTGCGCGCAGATCTCGTCGCTCGAAGTATCACCTTTCCACTCGAACAAACCATCCTTGGTGTCGTGCCACTCCGCCGCTGCTTCGCCCGACCCATGCGCCGCTTTGTGACCACGCTCGCCTTTCGCCCAGACGGATCGCGCCGGAAAACCTTCGATGCCTGTCATCGCTTCCAGCCAGCGAATTGCCTGAAATGTGTTCACCGCTTCGCGGCGCGCGCCAGGATCTTTCGTCACCGCAAAACGATAGGATTCCGCCGCGAGGTAATCGCACGAATATCCGCCGTCGTTATCGCCGAGTTCGCGCATGAACTCCTGCGACGGCTCGTCCCACTCAAGTTTGTGGACAAGGCCAAGGCGCTTTTGTCCCCATTCGTTCAAGTGCCGTTCATAGTACGCAGCCTTTTTCTGGAGCGTGAACGGGTAGTAATCGACAATGCCAAGCCCTTTCTCGGTGGCGATGAAAACGGAACTCGGACTCGAAGCAACAGCATTCACGCGATCGTCCGGTAGCCAGCGAGGTCCAGTGAAGTAATGAAATTTTCCCGCAGTTTGGCGAATCGCTCCGCGCGTAGTGCCAATCCAAAGGTCATCGCCAAAACCGCGCGCCAGGCAGGTGGTGTCCTCATAACAAAGACCTTGTTCGCCGCGAATCGAAGTCATCGCCATCCCGCGCAGCACTCCGAGACCACGATCGGTCGCGATCAACAATCGGCTCCCGAGACTCAAAACATCGCGCGTATTCCTCGATGGCAATTCGCCCCAGTCCCAGATTTTTTCGGCATCCCAGTTCCACACATTGCGCGCGCCGAATCGTTCGCCGTCAAAAATGGTGAGTCGCCCCGGTCCGTGAACATAAAGCGTCTCGCTGTAGGAAACGACTCGCGTGATCGAAAACCCATTTCGCGCCGCGTTCAAAGCTTCGAGTGCGTCGCCATTGATCCGCCATAGCCGGTCATCGCTGGCGGCGATCACGTTTCCAAGATGCTCGCAGACATCCGTCACTGGTTCGGTCGAAATCTTTTTCCAGACTTTCCCGTCGAAGCGATGCAACCCCTGCCCCGTCATTACCCACATCATGCCTTTAGCGACCACAAGGCGAAGCACCGGTTCTCTCACCTCACTCACTTCAGTAAACGTGCGGCCCTTCAGCCAGAAAAGTCCGTTGGTCGATCCCGAAAACACTTTGTTCGAAAAAATGGCGACCGACGTCAGCGGAAAATCGGTTTTCACCTGGCGGCCTGATTCCTGCAAATAGACTTCATCGGGCACTGGACGCCAGAGCCGTTCGCCGCCTCGCGCCAATCCTGAGAGCGCGAATAGCGCACAGAGGCAAAGCCCATTTTTCCAAAATGATTTTCTCATAACTCCCAAGTTTGGTTCACTTCAACAATTCGACGCAAAATAAGTTGCCGGTGCTCTTAATGCCGTCGCGGATGTAAAGCCGTCCGTCCGCGTAGGCCGGGCTGCACCAGTTCAACCCGCACACTTGCGCGCGGCCCAATTCGCGAAATTCTTTTCCGTTCGCTGCGACCAACACCAATTGCCCGCCGTCGGTGGACACCAAAAGATTTTTGCCCAATCCGAGGAACGCCGCGTAAGAAACATTGGGTGCGGTTTGGAAATATCCTTCCTTCGACCACGCGATTTTCCCCGTTGCCAGTTCCACGCAGATCAGGTTCTTGGCGGGACCAAGCCCGTAAATATATTCGCCGACCGCAATGGGGCTGGAAAAATTCATCGCCGCGGATTTGTTGAGCCAGACTTGGTCGGCTTTCGTCCCGTCCCTAGAAATCTTCACGCCCACCAATCCGACTTGGTAAGAACCGACCACAACCCAATCGTCCACGATGACCGGCGTCGTGACATTGCGGCCGTAGGAGGTTTTAAGAGGAATTCGCCAAAGAAGTTTTCCATCCTTCAAGTCCAGCCCAATCAATCCACCGACTGTGAAGCAAACCGTTTGTTTAATCCCGGCGAACGTGGCCACAACAGGGGCCGCATAAGAAGCAAGATCGTCCTGCGATTTCCATATAATTTTCCCGGTTCGCTTTTCGAAACAAACCACGCCCGCTCCATTGGTGCCGCCGACGCAGGCAAAAAGACGTTCGCCGTCGATCACCGGTGACGCGGTGTAGCCGTGCTCAGCAGCGCCGGGAACTTTGCTGTCCTCGCCGAGAAACGAAGCGCCGAAATCCTTCAGAAAATTGACGTGCCAGATTAATTTTCCATCTGCGACTCGCAAACAGCGCAACTCGCCTTTGCCGGACTGCGCATAAATCAGATCGCCGTCCACGAGCGGCGTGCAACGCGGGCCGGGCGGCCCTTGCTCGTCCTGAAATGTGGAGTCCACCTCGGCGTGCCAAAGCTCGTGCTGATCTGCGGCGTCGATCGCATGCAGCGTTTCCTTGCCTTGTTGGTTGTCGAAATAAAAAACCTTCCCGCTTGCGATCACCGGCGAGGCAAAACCTTCGCCCACTTTCATCTGCCAGATAATTTTCGGCTCGGCGGGAAGCGAATCCGGAACGCGCGCACTGGCGAGAACATGTCCGTCGCGATTCGGCCCGCGCCACTGCGACCAATCTTCGGCCCGAAGAATTTGCGCGAAAACAAAGTTGGCCCAAATCAGCAGAAGTCGAAGCACACGCAAATCCGGCATGGCGAAACCACACTGGCAAATCAGATTCCCGTCAAGCCTCGAACCCATTGGGTGGCTGAGACGACCCATCGTCCGCGGCCAGAGGAAAACCATTTGGGAGAATGGAACTTGAATACCCAACGCGTTTCGCCTTTCATCGCCAACACAACCAATGCTAGACAATTTCCAATTCGACGTGTTCCTGAGCCACAACCACGCGGACAAGTCGCGGGTGCGGCGGCTGGAGGAGCGGCTGAAGCAGGCGGGGCTGCGGGTATGGTTCGATGAATGGAACGTGCGGTCGGGGGACATCATCGCGCTGAAGGTGGACGAGGGGCTGGAACAGTTCCGGGTGCTGCTGCTGTGCCTCTCCCCGAATGCGCTCGCCTCGGACTGGGTGGCTCTGGAAGGCCGCCGCTTCATCCCGCTACTGCTGGCCGACTGCGAACTACCGGACACGCTGCGGCGCTACAAGTATGTGGACTACGACATCAAGTATCGCCTCAGCCG
>JBDSIW010000220.1:0-9795 GCA_039917795.1 Verrucomicrobiota bacterium
AGCCGAAGGCGACCGAGAAACCCGAAGACAAACCCGAGGGAAAAAAACCAGAACCAGCCGCGGGCACGTCCCTGAAAGAGTCCACGGCCGATAACGCAGTAGTTTTGGTGGCCGATGCCGACATGCTGCAGGATCAAGTCAGCGTGGAAGTACAAAATTTCTTTGGCCAACGCATTCTTCGACCGCTCAATGACAATTTGAATTTTCTGCAAAGTCTCGTCGAACAATTGTCCGGCGACAGCAACCTGATCAATCTTCGCAGCCGCGCTTCGATGAACCGTCCCTTCACCCGGATTAACGAAATGCGAGCCAAGGCGGATGAGAATTATCGTGGCAAGATCAAGGAAATGGAAGACAGCCTCGCGGAAGCGCAACGCAAATTGAACGAGTTGCAGCAGAGCAAACAAAGCGGGCAGAAATTTATCATGTCTCCCGAGCAACAGGCCGAGATCGAAAAATTCCGCAAGAAAGAGAGCGAAGTGAAAATCGCCTTGAAGGAGGAACGGAAGAAATTGAAGAAGGACACGGACGCGCTGGAATTTAAAACCAAGGTGATCAACATCGCGGCGATGCCGATAGCGGTGGCGTTCGCCGGATTGGCTTTGGCGATGGTGAAAAGAAAAAGGACTGCGGCAAAATGAATCGCAAACAACTGACAGTTTTGATCGTGCTGGTCGCGCTGGTGGGCGGCGCGGGCTGGGTATTTCTCAAGCGGCAGCACAACGCCTACATGCCGAGCAGCGTTAAGATGGGCGCCAAGTTGTTTCCTAAGCTGCCGATAAATGATGTTGCGCGAATTCACGTGAAGGACAGCGCCTCGGAATTGAATCTCGTTAAGAAAGACGATCTTTGGCGCGTGGAAGAACGCGGGGATTACCCGGCGAACTTTTCGCAGATCAGCGGATTTCTTCTGAAGGCCGCTGATTTGAAGATCGGCCAGAGCGAGGAAATCGGGGCATCGCAGTTTGCGCGGTTGGAGTTGCTTGACCCCTCGAAGGGAAAAGATTCGGGGACGCTGCTTGAGTTCAAAGGCGCGGGCGACAAGACAATCCAGTCGGCGATCCTGGGTAAGAAGCAAATTAAGAAGTCGGACCGGCCTTCGCAGTTTGGCGAGGAGGGTTTCCCGATTGGCCGATATGTTTTGCTTCCAACGGACACGAAGAATGCGTTCCTGGTTTCGGATGCTTTAAGCGACATCGAGCCCAAACCGGAGAATTGGTTGAACAAGGATTTCTTCAAAATCGAGAAAGTGAAATCGATCTCGCTGGTCTCAACCAACG
Organism: Verrucomicrobiota bacterium; assembly: GCA_039917795.1. Lineage (GTDB taxonomy): Bacteria > Verrucomicrobiota > Verrucomicrobiia > Limisphaerales > CANJXF01 > CANJXF01. The sequence goes on from JBDSIW010000220.1 coordinate 1,281, forward strand.
CCACAAATTCCTGGAAATTATCCCGGACCAATGAAGCGAGTGGATGGGTGCTCGCGGATGTGAAGCCCGGGGAAGAGTTGGACACAAATAAAGTATCCGGCGTCGCAAACTCTCTGGCGTCGCCCAGCTTTGTGGATGTGCTGGTGAACGGCAAGCCGGAGCAAATGGGTTTGGATAAACCTACGGTTGCTACCTTGGAGACTTTTGACGGGTTCAATTACACGCTAAACCTCGGGACGGTCACGAATGAGAATTATCCCTTGAACCTGAAAGTGAGTGCGAATTTTCCTAAGGAACGCGTTGCAGAGACCGACGAAAAGCCGGAGCAAAAGGTAAAGCTGGACAAGGAATTCGCCGACAAGAACAAAACGTGGGAAGAAAAATTGAAACAGGAAAAAGCTTTGGAGAAATGGACCTACTTGGTGGCAAAATGGACGATTGACCCGCTGCTGCGCGATCGCGCTCAACTCATGATTGAGAAAAAGGACGCGTCAAAAAAGGCTGACCCGACTGCGATCGATCCCACCATTGACCCGACGGCGTCCGACAAATGATTGAGAGCCCTTGCTCGGCTCGCTAAATCCTTGAAGATTCCGCAGAACGCTTTTCCTGGTTTGAATTCCCGATCACTCTGCGCATCCTCGTCGCTGCTGCATGAACGACGCATTGGATGACTTGAGAAAACGTTACGAGCGACTGGAACTCCTGTTTCAGGTCAGCAACGTCATTCATTCCACGTTGGATTCGCAGGAGGCGCTTCAGCTCATTCTTCGCGAGGCGGTGCGGGTCATGCGGGCTTCGAGCGGCTCGGTCATCTTGATTAATCCCACCACCGGGTTTCTCGAAATTCATGCGTCGATCGGCCTGGTGGACAGCGCTGCGAAACTCAAATTGCGGGTGGGCGAAGGGATCACCGGCTGGGTGGCGCGCACCGGTCAACCCTCCTTGGTGGGCGATGTTACCACTGACCCGCGCTATGTCATGGTAAAGCCAAAAATTCGCTCCGAACTGGCGGTTCCACTCGAGGTGGCGGGAGAAGTGCGCGGCGTTCTGAATGTGGATTCGAATCGAGCGAATGCCTTTAGCGAAGATGACCAGGAATTGCTCCAGGCGCTAGCCGCCCAAGCCACCCGGGTGATTCACAACACCTGGCTTTACGAGAGGCTCCGCGTGAAAGCGCGCCTTTTTGAATCCTTGGTGCGCGTCGGGCAAACAATCAATTCGACGTTGAATCTCGACGAGGCGTTGCAGGTGATTACCCGGGAAGCATGTCAATTGATGGACGCAAAAATGTGCTCGTTGCTCATGGTGGACGACACGGGCGAATGGCTGGATTTGCGCGCCAGTTTCGGCGCCGGAAAAGATTACATCAAAAAGCCGCGTTTGCTCATGGCAGAAAGCCTGTTGGGGACGGTGGTGCGGAGAAAAAAGGCGCTGCAGATCGACAACGTGCAGGTTTCAAGTCGTTATCAAAATGTCGAGGTGGCGCGGAATGAAGGACTGATTTCGCTTTTGAGCGTGCCGCTGATTTTCGCCGGACAGGCCATCGGAGCCGTCAATGTTTACAAAGCGCAGGCCTATAATTTCTCGAATGAGGAGATTCGAATCCTTTCCGCCTTGGCTGAGCTTTCCGGTCCGGCCATCGAAAAGGCGCGCCTCTACGAACACATTATCAACATGGAAGAGGAATTGCGTCAGAACGAAAAGCTGTCCGCCATCGGTTTGCTCGCCGCCGAAGTGGCGCATGAGATTCGCAATCCGCTCACCGTGATGAAGATGATGTTTCACTCGCTCGACTTGAATTTCCCCGCGAAGGATCCGCGGGCCCAGGACGCGAAAATCATGGGCGAGAAAATGGAGCACTTGAATAAAATCGTGGGACAGATTTTGAATTTCGCGCGCACGTCGGAGCCGAGCTTTTCCCCCGTGGACGTGAACCAGTTGCTCGACGATCTGGCGCTGCTTGTTCGCCACAAATTGCGGAATCAAAATGTGGAGTTCGTGCGGCGCCTTGCTCCGAATCTCCCGCTAATTCCGGGTGACGCGGCGCAGTTGGCTCAGGTGTTCCTTAACCTCACTCTGAATGCGGTCGAAGCCATGTCCGGCGGGGGGAAATTGACGATCGTTTCCCGATTGGACACCGAAAATGCGCCGGGGAAGCTGGTGGTGGAGTTCAAAGACACAGGCGAGGGCATGTCGAGGCAACAACAGGAGCGGGCGTTCAGTTCCCTGCTGAGCACCACGAAGCCGCAGGGAACCGGTCTTGGCCTGGCGCTGGTCCGGCGAGTGGTGGAAACCCACCGCGGCGAATTGCAAATAAAATCCAAGCCGGGAAAAGGAACCACGATATGCGTGGCGCTGGCTCTGTCTTAGAAGGCCGGTGCTCATGGACTACAAAAACTCGTTGATCAAGTTTTCCAAAAACTCCTGGCGGCCACTTCGGTTTGCGGCGGCTTCGCCTTTCTTGGAAATGTAATTAGCCAGGCCGGAGAAATTCGCTTTACCTTTCTCGATTTGCGCGCCGATACCCGAATCCCACGAGGCGTAACGTTGTTTAACAAACTCCGCGAGGCTCCGGTCCTTGCGGATGGCCGCGGCGATTTTTAGCCCGCGCGCGAAAGCGTCCATCCCGCCAATGTGGGCGTGGAACAAATCAATCGGCTCAAAACTTTCGCGCCGCACTTTGGCGTCAAAATTCACCCCGCCCGTTTTGAGGCCGCCGGCATTTAATATCGCGAGCATGCATTTTGACGTGAGGTAAATATCTGTGGGGAACTGGTCGGTGTCCCAACCGAGGGAAAGGTCGCCGGTGTTTGCGTCGATGGAGCCCAGAGCATCGGCTGCGGCTGCAACTTCCAATTCGTGTTCCATGGTATGGCCCGCCAGCGTGGCGTGGTTTGTCTCCAGGTTCAGCTTGAGATGTTCTTTCAGTCCATATTCACGGAGAAAATTCAGGCAGGCGGCTGCATCGGAATCGTATTGGTGTTTGGTGGGTTCCTTTGGCTTAGGTTCAATATAGAACTGGCCTTTGAAACCTATTTTCTTTTTGTAATCGACCGCCATGTGCAGGAATTTCGCGAGATGATAGAGTTCCCGCTTCATATCAGTATTGAGCAGGGTTGAATACCCTTCGCGACCACCCCAAAAAGTATAGCCCTGGCCGCCGAGTTCATGGGTGACTTCCAGCGCTTTTTTGACTTGGGCCGCCGCGTATGCGAACACGTCCGCGTTAGGACTCGTCGCCGCGCCATGCATATAACGCGGATTGGAAAACAAATTCGCCGTTCCCCACAGGAGCTTTATGCCAGTCCGCTTTTGTTCGGCCTTCAGAATCTTTGCGACTGCATCCAGATTTTTGTTCGATTCGTTCAGCGTTGGACCCTCGGGAGCGACGTCGCGATCATGAAACGCATAAAAAGGAGCGCCCAGTTTTTCGATGAATTCAAAAGCCACGCGAGCGCGTTTCTGCGCATTTTTGACTGACTCCGTTCCATCGTCCCACGGGCGCAGTGCCGTGCCCGCGCCAAAAACATCCACCCCGCGACCGCGAAACGTGTGCCAATACACGACGGAAAACCGCAAATGGTCTCGCATCGTTTTGCCATCGACGATTTCGCCAGCGTCGTAATGTTTGAACGCCAGTGGATTTTTCGAGAGTGATCCTTCGAATCGAATTTTGGAAATGTTTGGAAAGGCGGAGGACATATATTTTGTAATCCGTATGTGGAAAGATGGAGGGTGAAATTACCTGACAATCTAAAACTCGACCTTTGGAACTGACTTTTCTTCGGCAGGCGCTTCGAAAAACGGTTCTTCTTTGAAGCCAAATATTCCTGCGATCAGAACCGTAGGAAAGCTTTGGACCGCGGTATTAAGTTGCGTAGCGGAATCGTTGTAGGCCTGACGCGAAAACGCAATGCGATCTTCGGTCGAGGCCAATTCGCTTTGGAGAGAAAGAAAATTCTGGTTGGCTTTCAAGTCGGGATATGACTCGGCGACGGCCAGCAGGCGCCCCAATGCCCCGCTCAATTCTCGTTCCGTTTTGATTTTGTCGGCAGGAACTGTGACGCTGGTCGCACGGGCGCGAGCGTTGATCACGGCTTCGAGGGTGCTCTTTTCATGGGTCGCGTAACCTTTGACGGTGTTGACCAGGTTGGGAATTAGGTCGTGGCGGCGTTTCAACTGGACGTCGATTTGGGCCCACGCATTTTTGACCGCTTGACGGAGGCGAACCAACGTGTTGTAAGCTCCCATCAGCCAAAGGCCGACGAGCAAGACGACTCCACCCAAAACGATCAGGATTACTAGTGCTGGACCCATCGGCGCACTGTAAAACTTTGAATTCATTTGGCAACGTTTTCTCGCCAGATGACGCAACGAAAAAAATATGAAACGAACGAATACTGAACTCTGGGAGCGGTTTCAAAAAAACTATTCCGTGTATCCGACGATCGACCTCGCTTTGGATATTTCGCGGATGAATTTTGGCGACGATTTTTTTGGGCGAATGGATCCGGCAATGCAAAAGGCATTTTCCTTCATGGATGGACTGGAGAAAGGAACAATAGCCAACCCGGATGAGCAAAGAATGGTTGGGCACTATTGGCTGAGAAATCCGGAAATGGCCCCGACCTCGGAAATTCGAAACGCGATTCAGACATCGCTCTCGAAAATCCAGACTTTCACCGACAAAGTTCATCGAGGAGAGATTCGCGGAGAACGTCTCCCTTTTAAAAGTATTCTGCTGATTGGCATCGGTGGATCCGCGCTCGGTCCACAATTTGTTTCTGCCGCGCTTGGGCATCCGCAGAAGGACAAAATGCGGATTTATTTTTTTGATAACACTGATCCTGACGGGATCGATACGGTAATTGCTGGAATAGAGGAACTTGGGGAAACTTTATGCGTCGTTATTTCGAAATCCGGCGGTACGAAGGAGACTCGAAATGGGATGTTGGAAGCCAAAGCTGCTTATGAAAAAAAGGGATTGAATTTTGGGCGACATGTTGTCGCTGTAACTGGAGAAGGTAGTGAGCTTGACAAGTTGGCTCAAAAGGAGTCGTGGATCGAACGGTTTGAGATGTGGGATTGGGTGGGGGGAAGAACCAGCGAATTATCCGCTGTTGGATTATTACCCGCTTCTCTCCAGGGGATTTCGATTTCGGAGATGTTGACTGGTGCCCGAGCTTGCGACGAGGTGACGCGGGGCAAAAATATTGATGAGAATCCGAGCGCGTTGCTAGCTTTGATGTGGTTCTATGTGGGTAACGGTAAAGGCCAGAAAGATATGGTTGTTTTACCCTATAAAGATCGATTGGCGCTCTTTTCAAAGTATCTCCAACAACTTTTAATGGAATCGTTGGGAAAGGAGAAGGACTTGAAGGGAAATTTAGTGAATCAAGGAATCGCCGTTTACGGCAACAAGGGATCGACTGATCAGCATTCCTATATTCAGCAGCTCAGGGATGGAATTAATAATTTTTTCGCTACTTTTATTGAAGTTTTGGAAGACCGAATATATCCCTCCATTCAGGTGGATCCGAATGTAACCTCCGGAGATTACCTCCAAGGTTTTCTTTTGGGAACACGCCAGGCCCTTTACGAAAATGATCGTGAATCAATCTCTATAATTATTAGAAAAGTTTGCCCGTTTTCGATTGGAATGCTAATCGCACTTTTCGAGCGCGCGGTGGGCTTTTATGCATCCCTCATCAATATCAATGCGTATCATCAACCAGGCGTTGAGTCAGGAAAAAAGGCGGCAGCAAAGGTGATTGAACTACAGCTTAAAATTATAACTTTTCTCCAAGCTCAGCCAAATGTAGGGAGTACTATCACGCAAATCGCCGAAGGAATTGGCCTTCCTGAATCTTCCGAATCGATATTTAAAATCTGCGAACACTTATCCGCGAACGTTGACCGAAGAATCCAGCGAAAGGCAGGAGCTTCCCCATTTGATGCGACTTACATCTTCGCCTAACTTCACGCAATGTTTGTTTTTCCGAAGAAATATGATGTGATTGTTGTGGGGGCAGGTCATGCGGGAGTTGAGGCGGCTTTGGCGTCTTCGAGAATGGGCTGCGAAACATTGTTGCTCACCATCAACGCAGATTCTATTGGTCAGATGTCATGCAATCCAGCAATTGGCGGATTGGCAAAGGGGCATTTAGCTCGAGAGATTGATGCCTTGGGTGGTGAAATGGGAAAAGCCACCGATATGTCGGGGCTTCAGTTTCGGATGCTCAACACAAAGAAAGGTCCGTCAGTTTGGGCACCTCGAGCGCAGTGTGATAAGAAAGCGTACCAATTTCGGTTAAAATGGATATGTGAACGACAGGAAAGGCTCGATATCAGGCAAGGTCAGTCCTCTAAAGTGTTACACAAAGAGGGGAAAGCTTTTGGGATAGAAACTACTTTAGGAGTACAGTTCCTCGGAGAAGCGATCATTATTACAACGGGGACATTTCTGCGGGGTTTGATGCATATTGGTGCCAATCAGCAATCCGGGGGAAGGGCTGGAGAATCCGCCGCGCAAGATCTATCTGCGTCTCTTAAACAAATCGGACTTGAGCTGGGACGATTGAAGACAGGAACCCCGCCGCGTTTGATTAAGCGCTCCATAAACTTTTCCGGACTTGATGAACAACTTGGAGATGAGCCCGTACCTTATTTCACGTTTTGGAAGGAGGGCTTGTTCCACGTGGAACATGCAGAAGGGTCGACTTCAATATATCCCAAAGGATCGATCCTTGAACAAATTCAAGGCCAGCTTCCCTGCCATTTGACGTATACAACTCCAGCAACGGCTGAGATTATTCGGAAGAACCTTCATAAATCGCCCATGTATTCAGGGGTGATAGAAGGTGTCGGTCCGCGCTATTGTCCTTCGATCGAAGATAAAATTGTTCGGTTTTCTGAAAAAGAGCGGCATCAAGTATTTCTCGAGCCGGAGGGAATTGCGACGGATGAGATTTACGTTAACGGGTTTTCTACTTGTTTACCGTTTGAAGTCCAAATCGAACTGGTGCGTTCTATTTTGGGGTGTGAAAATGCAGAAATTATGCGACCTGCTTACGCGGTTGAGTATGATTTCGCCTTTCCAACCCAATTAAAACATTCATTGGAAACGAAATTGTGTGAAAACCTCTTTTTGGCGGGGCAGATAAACGGCACTTCTGGATACGAGGAGGCAGGTGCGCAAGGGATGATGGCAGGAATTAATGCCGCTCGAAAAGTAAAGTCTTTACCTCCTGTTATTCTGCGAAGAGATCAAGCTTACATCGGGGTTTTGATCGATGATTTAATCACGAAAGGGACGACTGAGCCTTACCGCATGTTTACTTCCCGCGCCGAGTATCGATTACTCCTTCGTCAGGACAACGCGGATTTACGACTTAGCGAAATTGGCTACAATACCGGGCTGCTTCCGAAAGTTAATTTTGAAAAATTTTGCAGAAAAAAGATACAAATTGAACGGGAGCTAAACCGACTTAACATTTGCAAGCATGGTAGCGATTCGCTATCGCAACTGCTCCGCCGCCCCACCGTGGCATATGCAGATCTTCCCTCTACCGACGGATCATTATCTCTTGAAGTAACCCAGCAGGTCGAAATAACTGTAAAATATGCCGGATATATTAGCCGTCAAGAAGTTGAAGTCGCGAAGTTCAAGAATCTGGAAGATAAGCAGATACCAATTGATTTCGATTATTCACGCATTCAAAGCCTCCGTAGCGAGGCGCGGCAAAAATTAATTAAAGTTCAACCTGCCACCATCGGACAAGCAACTCGAATATCCGGAGTCTCACCATCCGACATCAGCTTACTATTGGTTTGGCTAAAACATTCGGGTTAAACTCCCTGCTAATTCTGCATACCCAGAGAAAGTGTGACAAAGTAACTCGTTGCTTTCTCTCAATGGGCCTTTTGTCGCGACTTTTGCATTGAATTTTTAGGCCTAAAAGTTCATAAATAACTAGAGATAAGTTGTTTAGGAATTCTATCGTTCAGTGGCAGATCGCCTGCTGAATGGTTTTGAACTTTAATTTATTTTTACGATTTATGCCAAAAGTAATAGGAATCGACCTTGGAACTACAAACTCATGCATGGCTGTCATGGAAGGCGGCGAGCCAATGGTTTTAGAAAACTCCGAAGGAAAACGCACCACTCCTTCAGTCGTCGCTTTCACTAAAACCGGGGAGAGAATCGTGGGAGACGCGGCAAAGCGTCAGGCCGTCACGAATCCTCGCAACACAGTTTATTCTGTGAAGCGGTTCATGGGACGCAAATTTGATGAAGTTCAGGAAGAACTGAAGCGCGTTCCTTATAAAGTGGTTCGCGCCAGCAATGGTGATGCGGCGGTTGAAGTCGAAATTGATGGAAAGCCGAAGCAATTCACGCCGCCGGAAATTTCCGCGATGATTTTGGGGAAACTTAAGGCCGACGCTGAAACGCGTCTTGGCGAAAAGATCACTCAAGCGGTTATCACGGTTCCTGCTTATTTTAACGACTCGC
>JBDSIW010000221.1:0-4046 GCA_039917795.1 Verrucomicrobiota bacterium
TGGAATTATTCTGGTCGCGAACCCATTCCAGGACTTCGAATCCATTTTTTCCGGGCATCTTCAAATCGAGCAGGAGCAGGCTGGGCAGGGGATAATTGCTGGCGGTCAGCGAACACATCGTTCCCGGAAAGGTAATCGATCTCGTGCTGGCCATCATTGACCGTCTGAAGATTGAACAAGGTTCCCGACTTCTGGCAGGCACGTTGAAAAAGCAACGTGTCATCGCCGCTGTCGTCCACAGTCAATACAGTAAAATTATTCACGAGAATTTAGCGCGGGGCGCAGGTCCAAACAAAAACAACTTCCGCGATCCACGCTGGAATCGACGGAAACACTGCCGCCGATCAGAGAATCAATAGGGTCTCGATCCAAACAATCAAGCCGCCTTGTTTAATGGGACCAAAATCAGACAAAACCTGATTTTGTCGGGGGCGCGCGGGTTTGGATATTTTTTCACGATGATTTTTTTTGGAGTGAAGTGGAAATTCGGGACGAGTCGGGCCGATAAAACTTGATGCGCCAATTCTCCACGTTTAATTTGATCCTCGAATTTGCCAGGGCCCATGGAATGAGGACTTACGAACCCCGCCAGGGCAGGAATGCAGCAACGGTAGTTGGCTCCGCATCCGCCGTGGTCACCCTGGCTTATTCTCTCCAATTTTAAATTTTAAGTTTTGAATCTTGAGTTCATCTTTCTCCGACTCAAAACTTGGAATTAAGAACTAAAAACTTTGTGTCTTATCAGGTCATAGCCAGAAAATATCGGCCGCAGCGATTCGCCGACGTGGTCGGTCAGGAACACGTCACGCAGACTCTTTCCAACGCGATCACGCAAAACCGGATCGCCCACGCCTATCTTTTCGTCGGGCCGCGCGGCACAGGCAAAACGACCATCGCGCGCATTTTTGCGAAATGCCTCAACTGTACCGGCGGGCCGAAAGTTGATTTCCCCGACGACGATCCGCGTGCCAACGAAATCACGGAAGGACGCTCGCTCGACGTGATGGAGATCGACGGTGCCAGCAATCGTGGCATCGATGAAATTCGCGCCCTCCGGGAAACCGCGCAATACGCGCCAGCCGGATCGAAGTTCAAAATCTATATCATCGACGAAGTCCACATGCTCACGAAGGAAGCGTTCAACGCGCTCCTGAAAACCCTGGAAGAACCTCCCGCACACGTGAAGTTCATGTTTGCGACGACCGAGCCGGAAAAAGTTCTTCCCACCATTCTTTCGCGCTGCCAGCGTTTTGATCTGCGCCGAATTCCCGCCGCGCTCATCGTGTCACACCTCGGCTACATCGCGAAAAAGGAGAGCGTCACAATCGATGATGCCGCGCTTCAAGCCATCGCCCGCGGTTCCGACGGCGGGATGCGTGATGCGGAATCCACCCTCGACCAATTGATCAGTTTTTGCGGCGATAAAATTGCCGAGGCGGATGTCCTCTCGATGTTTGGGCTCACCGCGCAAAGCCAGATTTATTCATTGGCGCGGGCCATCCTGGCTGGCGAAATCGAACCCGCCCTGCGCGAGCTAAATGATCTTGCCAAACAAGGCAAAGATTTGGCGCGCCTCGTTTCGGAGTTGCTGAATCACTTCCGCAATCTGCTCATTTTCCGCGTTTCGAATGGCGACATGCGCATCCTGGAGGTCTCGGAAACCGAGGCCGCCACTTTGCAGGAGCAATCGTCCGCGCTGTCGGCCGATTCACTGACTCGCATCATGGAGGTGCTGACCGATTGTGAAGGGCGGCTGCGTGACGCCGCCTCGAAGAAGATCCTGATCGAGGTCGCCTTGTTGAAAGCGATCGAAGCCCGCAACGCCATCAGTATCGAGACGGTTCTGAAACACCTTCAGGAAATGCGCTCGGGGATCGCTGCGCCCGCGATCCTTCCTGCGACGGCTCCCGTTCGTCCCCCCGAAAGGGCCGCTGCCCCACGCTCGGCAGCAGCGCCTGCGCAGCCGATTTCGCAAAACGCGGCTGCTCCTGCTGCCGTTCCCACGAACGAAAGCGAACTCGATCTCGATCAGCTCTGGGCTCAGCTCGTCGAATCGATTGGGCGCGCCAGTCCGTTCGTGCGCGCTTATTTTGGGGAAGCGCACCCGGTTTCGTTTGCGAAGAATGTATTCACCATCGGCTTCGATCCTGAGTTCGCGGAACATTTGCCCCTGGTGGACAACGCCCGAAATCACGCCCTCGTCCAAACTAAACTTTCGGAACTCGGCTATCCGAAATCGCAGGTGAAGTTTATTAAAGCTGAAGCCCCGGCCAATCGCGTGCGTTTGATTGTTCCGTCTGAGCCGGAGGCGATTCCTGCTCCTGCGAAAACGGCGGGCGATTCTGTTTCCCGCGCGACTTCTGCGCCTGTCATTGCGCGCGAGGTTCCCGTGCCGGCGAAAACCAGGACAGAATCCGTTCCCTTCAGCAAAGAGGATTTCAAAAACGATCCGTTGATTCAAAAGGCGCTGGAGATTTTCAAGGGTCAAATCGTCGATGTCCGTTCTTAATCACTCAACTATCAACTCTTAACCCCTCAATTCATATTTATGTCAGGCATTGGAAAATTAATGAAACAGGCAGCGCGCATGCAGCAGCAGATGGAACAAATCCAAGCGGAACTTGCGGCGCGAACGGTCGAGGCGACCAGCGGCGGCGGTGCGGTAAAAGTAGTGGCCAAATGCGACGGCACGCTCGCCTCCATCAAGATCGATCCGCAGGCGCTCAATCCTTCCGACGCGCAGCTGCTCGAAGACATGATCCTGGGCGCGACCAACCAGGCGCTCAACCAGGCGAAAGAAATTTCCAACGCCGAAATGGGCAAAGCGACGCAGGGATTCAGTTTGCCGGGAATGTGATTTGGACCGCAGGATTTTTATCGGGCCAAGCCCCGGAAAAATCCATGACTCCATTGCTCAACCAATCCTGTCTCCCGTGTCACAGTCATGCGTTCTTTACCTGAACCGATTTCCCAACTCATCGAGGCGCTCGGCAAATTGCCCGGCATTGGACCGCGTTCCGCCGAACGGCTGGCGCTTTATCTCGTGCAAAGCGAAGTCGCAGGCGTCCGCCAGCTCGCGCATTCACTGGTCGCTGCCCGCGAGAAAATCCAGCTCTGCAAAATCTGCGGGGCACTGACTGAAAAATCCCCGTGCTCAATTTGCGATGATTCCCGCCGCGATAACAGTGTGATTTGCGTGGTCGAGCGTCCCGTGGACATCTTGAGCATCGAGAAAGCCGGAAGTTATCGCGGGAAATTTCATGTGCTTGGGGGAAAGATTTCCCCGCTGAATGGGGTGGAGCCGGACGACCTGCGCATCGCGGAACTCGAAACGCGCGCCACCACCGAACCGATCAAGGAAATCATCGTTGCGCTGAGCACGGACGTGGAGGGCGATGCCACGAGCTTTTACCTGGCGAAACGACTCTCGGGAAAAGGCATCAAGATTTCCCGCATTGCGCACGGTTTGCCCGCAGGCAGCGGTTTGGAATTCGCCGATGAAGTCACGTTAAGCCGCGCGCTGGAAGGCCGGCGCGAGTTCAGTTGATCAGTCTTTCCCTGTTTCCCTCCGCCCGTCTGTTTACAAATAAATATTTCCGCCTCCCGCAAAGCCGTCTCCAAATCAGGCTCGACCAGAAACGTCTTTTGAAACGGTTTATCATTTCGGGTGCAATACACCAAACGATTACGCTTGAGCGATGGGCAGCGAAGGCATGAAGTATTCCCTCGTCGCGCGCGAAGTCATCGCCGACTCCATCGACACGAACATGTCCGACGCGAGATCTGCATCGCCCGCATGAACCGCCCCGCCAATTCTTTCTCTGCATCCGATGGGAGACTTGAACCGCGCGGGCAGCGGTATTTCCGGCACGATTCTCCCCGGCTGCATCACGATGAATTCTTCGGCGGCAATGGGTTTAAATTCTTTCGCCCCGCTGCCAACGATTTCAATTCAAGCCGTGTGTGGGTTCAATGGAATATATTCCGCGCGTCCGTCAATTGGCTGAAAACATTTCAACGCAAATCAAACTAAAGCTCGCTGAATT
>JBDSIW010000222.1:0-2791 GCA_039917795.1 Verrucomicrobiota bacterium
TTCGGTTTGAACTTTGCGCGCGGCCTCGGGATTATTTTTTGCTGGCTGGCGCTCCTCGCCACTTTGGGACTCGCGGCCGCGAGCCTGCTCTCTTTTCCGGTGGCGGCATTTGTTTCGCTGGCGGTCCTGATCATGGGCCTTTCGAGCGGAACGCTGAGTAGCGTGGTGCAGGAAGGCACCTTGCTGGGAGTAAATCATGAAACCGGCGTCGCCGACGCCCGATCCATCCTGGACTGGGTCTTCATACCGCTCTTTCGCGGAGCCTTGAAGGTGATCAATCTGGTGCAGGGCTTTTCGCCCATCGACTCCTTGAGCACCGGACGCAGCATCACCTGGACGCAACTGGGTATGGCCGTCCTGCAGATCGTTGGGTTGCTCGGCGGAATCATGGCGGCGATCGGGATCATTATTTTTAACCGTAGGGAGCTCGCCACCGCTCAGGGACATTCCTGATGAATTTTTCCCGCACAAAATTTTATAAGCCTGCGCTGCTCGCGCTGGCGGCCTGCCTTTTTTTCGCAGTGTTCCAGGTTGAGCGGCTGATGAATCACGACCGCGAGGCGCTCGGCTTGACCCGCGTTACCCCATTGAAGAATGCTCCGCCGGTGCTCGCTTTCACCACCGTGGCGCTGGGCGGATTTCGCGGTCTGATTTCAAACGCACTCTGGATTCGCGCCAATGATCTTCAGGAGGAAGACAAAATGTTCGAGGCCGTCCAGCTCGCTGATTGGATCACGAAACTCGAGCCGCACTTTGGCCAGGTCTGGTTCTTCCAAGCCTGGAACATGGCTTACAATATTTCTGTTAAATTCAGCGATCCGGCCGACCGCTGGCGTTGGGTGCGCCGGGGAATGGTGCTGTTGCGCGACGACGGCCTGGAGTGGAATCCCGATGAAACCTTACTTTACCGCGAGCTCTCCTGGATCTTCCAACACAAGATGGGCAACAACCTGGACGATGCTCATACCTATTACAAAACCGCCTGGGCGGGGGAAATGCAGGAGGTGCTCAAGGGCCGGCCTGATTACCCGGAATTATTGAATCCGCAAACAGACGAAGCGAAAGCACGGGTCAAGCGGCTCCGTTCAGAATACAAAATGGACCCGCAATTGATGAAGGAAGTGGACGAGCTTTACGGCCCCCTGGAATGGCGCTTGCCCGACGCGCACGCGATTTACTGGGCGGAGAAAGGCCGGCGCATCGCGAAAAAAGAGGACCAGGAAACGTTGCGGCGTTCCATTTATCAAACAATGCAGATGGCTTTTATGCGCGGCGGGTTCAGCGAAAATAAAATCGACAAGACGTTTACGCTCGGCCCGAACCTCGATCTCATGGAGAAGGCGAATCATACCTACGAAATGATGATGGAAGACGACCCATCCAAGCGCGACCTCGTAAAAACCGGCCACAAAAATTTTCTTCTGACCGGTGTTTATTTTCTTTATACGGGCAACCGGGAAAAGGAAGCCGCGAAATGGTTCGCCTACTTGCAGGAGAAATATCCGCAGGCCGTCCTTGATGCGAACAAGCGGAAGATGTCGCTGGATGAATTTGCCATCGCGCAAATGATGGGTGACGTCACCGAGACCGACAGCATCAAGACCACTCAGGCCATCATGGGATTGCTCACCAGCAAATATTACCAGCTGGCCTTGGATGATGAAAGCGCTTCGCTGAATTATGCGAACATGGCCCAGAAAGTCTGGAGCCGATATACGGCTGAAGTGAAAGGAACCGGCGATCGAATCGCGCTCAAACCCATGGTCGAACTCAACCGGGTGGTGCGGGAAAAATTATTCGATCCCGAGAACAGCATGTTTTCCCCACAAATGATTGCACAACTTCGCAGCAGGTTGGGCGAGTCCGCCCCCACAAATGCCCCAGCCACCAATGCGGCGCCGGTCGAGCCGACACCTCCAGCCGCACCGGTCAAGAAGTGATCCTCGCTGCCAGACGCGCAAAACGGAGTTTTCCTGAGTGCATTGCGCACCGTGAGAAGCGCCTGCCTTCCCCCTACTCAACCCACTCGAAATGAGATGCGCGTGATCAAATCCTTCCCGAAACTGGTCTGAAGCCGTTGCAGGATTTCGCGGCGGCGATAGCGCACGATCTCATCCAGCCAAACGCTGCTATCGACGGTGACGAACAGGGTGCCTTTGTTGATCCCGGTCGGCTGCGCGTGCGCCACGATGTTCGGATCAATCAGGTGATTCCAAACCTTCAAGATTTCGCTCTCGGATTCGCGGCGGTCGATGCGCAGGTCAGATAAAATCCGCAGCATGATGGTGCCAGCGCTTTTCGCGCTTTTCGAGCGGGCGATTTCCACCGGGGCCAGGTCGATCCCGCGCCAATCGGCGAGCACGTTCTGTCGCGCGGTGGGCTTGCGTGGGCCACGTTTGTAATTGGAGAAATTAGGTTGTGACACGGGATTGCCCAAATGAACCAACGCCCCATTCAATCACGCCTTGGGATGTTCATCCAGCACAAGAACGCCGTGCGGCGGCAAATCGTAGGTGCCCGTGAACGTGCGGGCGGTGAGAAAATCGTGCATCGGCTTGTAGAACTGAATCCGCACCGGCGAATTCTGGTGGTTCAACAGGAAATAAATGCGCGTTTTTTCATTCTGCCTCATGCTGACCTCGACCGCGTCCGGGACTTTCAGGAGCGGATGCATGCCGCAAAGCTGGCGAAGCCAGGCGACGAGGTCATAGTAAAACGATTGCTGGCTCATGGTGCCGATGTAAACGGCCTTGCCCGCGCCAAATTCATTCATGGTGATGGCCGGGCGGCC
>JBDSIW010000223.1:0-2827 GCA_039917795.1 Verrucomicrobiota bacterium
TGAGATCATCGCTGCCCTCGACAAAATTCGCGACAGCTACAACGTCAATGGGCTGGGACAAATTGCAGCGGTGGCTACGCTCACCGACCTGGCTTTTTACAGAAACAATTTCCGCCGGATCAAAGCAACGCGTGAGCGGTTGGGTCGGGACTTGAGCGAACTTGGATTTACCACGTGTCCCAGCCAGGCAAACTTTTTATTCGTTCAACCGCCCAAGTTCGCGGCGAACGTGTGGCTTGGAAAATTGCGGGCGCAGAAAATTCTGGTGCGCTGGTTTGGTTACCCAGCAACCAAAAATTTCCTCCGCATCACGATCGGGACTGACCCGGAAGCAGACGCATTGTTACGAGCGGTGCGAAAAATCCTGAGCTAAGCCCCTTCCACACGCCGGTAGCCGCCGAGGTGACGAGGCGGAAGTTTTAAGAAAAATGCGCGGCATAATCCGCCTATCCATGAACCTCTTTGGCCGTAGCGCCGACTTTCCCATCGGCGCGTCCGCCGGTTGGAAACCGGCGTTACTACCTTCACCCGATTCAAGGCTCCGATGCTACAGCTTTCGGTTGGCCGAGTTCTCCTCACGTCGGCGGCTGCCATTTTCAATCGCACTTCCAGGACGGCCTGGACGCACCTGCGGGACCGGGATGCCAGCCAGTGGCGATTTGCGTTGCCAGTTTCTCCAGGAATTTTGCCGGATGCGCTTTCGCATTTTCGGCGCTCGTGATTTCCGTCAGCCCATGCGTTTGCGAGAAAAGCTTTTTCGCCTTCTTCGGTTCAAGAACCACTCCCGCGATACCAATGCAGGGAATTTTCATCGTCCGGCATAAGCGAGCCACCTGGCCCACGCCTTTGCCCATCAGCGTTTGCTGGTCGAGTGCGCCTTCCCCGGTGAGAACCAGGTCCGTTTTCCCAAGGCGGCTTTTCAGATTCGCGGCGTGCGCGAAAATTTCAAATCCCGATTCCGGTTGGGCACCCAGGAAAGCGAGCAAGCCGAATCCCAGTCCGCCCGCCGCGCCAGCTCCAGGAACTTTAGCAAAGTCAGCGCCCAAATCTCTCCGCGAAATTCGCGCAAGCCGGGACAACGCATTCTCCGCGCGGAGAAAATCTTTCGCGCGCAAACCTTTTTGCGGGCCGTAAACACGCGTCGCACCGCAGGGGCCGAGCAAGGGATTCTGCACATCAACGGCCACGATCACTTTCACGCGGAGGCGTCTGGGCGCGACGATTTGCGCCAGAGAATCCAGCGCGGTCCAACAAAGAATCTGCCCGCCGGCTTTGTCCAGGAATTGCCAGCCCAACGCGCGGGCCAATCCGAAGCCCGCATCGTTCGTCGCGCTCCCGCCGATTCCGATGACACATTTGCGGCAACCTAATTTCTCCGTGGCATGCAACACATTGCCGAGGCCGAACGTATCCAGTTGGAATGGATGAAAATTTTTGGGCGGCATCATGGCGAGGCCCACGATCTTTGCGGACTCGATCACAGCCGTTTTGGATTTCCTGTCCCACCACCACGTTGCGTGAATCGGCTGATGCGCCGCGTCCACCGTCCTGATTTTGCGAGGCCTGGCGCCGATCAGGCGGCTGACGATTTCCCCAAAGCCATCGCCGCCATCAGACATGGGTAAAAGTTCGAGCGCGTCCTCGGGCCGGGAACTTTTCCAACCGGCCGCGATGGCTTTGGCCGCCGCCTGCGCAGTTAGCGTGCCCTTAAATTTATCCGGGATGATAAGAATGCGCAGAGCCATCTTTGTTTTAGCGGCGGCCAGCGTGGTAAATCGTCCAACGCGGGTCAACGCAACTTTTCATCCGAAGAAAGCCGGCAAAAAATAAACTCGTCAGTTTGCGGTGATACTGATGATATTTCGCCGCTTATGAAAATCGCCATCATTGGACTCGGTTACGTGGGTTTGCCTCTTTGTCTGCAGTTTGCCCGAAACGAGGTGATGGTCGTTGGCCTGGACATCGACACCGTAAAAGTTGACTGCATCAATCAGGGCAAGAGTTACATCCAGCATATTGACGGCGGAGACGTGCAAAAGCTTGTTGCCGCGAAGATTTTGTCCGCTTCGACCGACTTTTCCAATATCCGCGAAGTGGAGGCCGTGATCATTTGCGTGCCGACTCCACTCAACAAAAACCGCGAGCCCGACATTTCCTACATCATCAAGACGGGCGAGGCGATCGCACCACATTTGCAAAAGGGCACGCTCGTGGTGCTGGAATCGACCACCTATCCAGGAACGACCGACGAGGATTTGCGCGCGGTCCTGGAAAAAGGTTCGCACCTCAAAGCAGGGACTGATTTTCACCTCGCGTTTTCACCTGAGCGTGAAGACCCCGGCAACCCGGACAGCAAAGTGGCGTTGATCCCAAAAGTGGTGGGCGGATTTACGCCGACATGCCTGGAAAAGGCCAAGGCGCTTTACAGCAAAGCGATCAAAACCATCGTGCCCGTTTCGTCGTGTCGCGCTGCCGAGGCCACCAAACTGTTGGAGAATATTTTTCGCGGCGTGAACATCGCGCTGGTCAACGAATTGAAGGTGGTTTACGCGGCGATGGGAATTGACGTGTGGGAAGTGATCAACGCTGCCAAGACCAAGCCATTTGGTTTCATGCCGTTTTATCCTGGACCCGGTTTAGGCGGACACTGCATTCCGATCGACCCATTTTACCTGACGTGGAAGGCGCGCGAGTTCGGGCAGAACACCCGGTTCATCGAACTGGCGGGCGAAATCAACACCGCGATGCCAAATTACGTCGTCAACCGGGCGGCGGAAGCACTGAATGCGAAAAAGAAATCGGTCAATGGCAGCAAGAGTCTTCTGCT
>JBDSIW010000224.1:0-2974 GCA_039917795.1 Verrucomicrobiota bacterium
CAAAATGATGATGAAATTGGTCGGCCTCGATTGCGGCCCAGTGCGTTCGCCCCTCCGAAATTTGTCTCCAGAAGAACTGGAAACGATGGCCTGCGAACTGGCGCGCGCCGGATTTCCGCCCGTTAAATAGTTTCAATCCATTCCGATCAAGACGCAAAAAAGCACCCCAACCGGGGTGCTTGGAAAATGTTCTATTCTGAAATTATTTAATCTTGTTCAAGCGCAGCGCGAGGCGCGATTTTTTTCGGCTGGCAGTTGAACGATGAACCGTCCCGGTCTTCGCCGCTTTATCCAACGCGGAACTCAACAGCGCATAAGCGGTGGTGGCTTCGGTCTTCTTCCCGGCGGCAACGAAATCGGCGTACTTGGATTCCAACGTGCCGAGGCGCGATTTGATGCTTTTATTTTGCAACTGTTTGCGCGCGCTGTTGCGCATGCGGCGTTCGGCGGATTTTGTATTCGGCATAAATTCTTGTTAATTCAGAGCGGCAAACGGTATCGGAATGCACACTTTTGTCAACGGCTCGCTTGGTTTTTTTCAAGCAACGGGGCGACATGGTTCCAGACGGCTTTCGTCACTAAATCCCGGGATTGAGTGGCATCGAGAATTTTCACCCGTTCGGGCTCGGCAGAAAGGATGGCATCGTAGCCATTTTCCACCCGCACAAAAAAATGGCGGTCAGCTTCCTCCATGCGATCGCGCTGATTTTCACTGAACGGAAGTGCTGCGTTGGGATTGGTGCTTTTATTCTGAGGCACCTCGATCAGCATGGCTTGCCGGGACCGGCGCCGTTCCTCGCTCACGGAAATCGGCACGTGCAAAAGCAAGGTGAGGTCAGGGCGAGTTTTACCCACCGCGAAATCGATCACCTCGGAAACTTTCTTCAAATCCAGTTCGCGCCCGTAACCTTGGTAAGCGGTCGTGGAATCGTAAAACCGATCGCACAAAACCACCTCTCCCGCCGCAAGCCGGGGACGAATCACCTCGCGGACGAGTTGCGCGCGACTCGCGTTCATCAGGAGCAGTTCCGCTTCCGGCGTCATCGCGTGATTGGCTTCGCTATGTTTGAGAGTATGGCGAATCTCTTCACCGATCGGTGTGCCGCCCGGTTCGCGCAGGCAAAGAACGGTCAATCCCAGCGCGCTCAACTTTTCGGCGAGCAAGGCAACCTGGGTTGACTTACCGCTGCCTTCCGTGCCTTCGAACGTGATGAAGAGTCCTTTCATAAAACGCAGTCAGGAATTGTTTCGCGAAACCAAAACGATTTCGTCTTCTTTAAAATCCATCTCTGCTAAAAAGACACGTCCGTAATAATCGTTCTTCACCAGAATTCCGGGATGATCCAGCCCCCATGCCTCTACTTCTTCTCGAGAATCGACAATGTCCTCTACCCGACCTTCGCGTTCGCCGTTGTCTATACGAATCAGGTCTCCAACTTGAGCAACATTTCCATCTGTATATCTGATTGGTTTGGTCTCCATGAAAATGGCGATGCCTCTACTGCCGCTTGAGCTTTGAACCCTTTGGCGTGTCTTCAATCACCCAGCCTTTGGCCTTTAACTCATCGCGAATGGCATCTGATCGCTTGAAATTTTTAACCTGGCGAACCGCTTGCCGTTCGTCCAAAAGCGCTCGCAACTCAGCTGGAATTTCTGTTTCACCCATTACGGAAAATCCGAGCACCGAATTAATTTTCTCCCAGGCGGACAGTCCTTCCGCCGCCCTTTCCCGGGATAATTGGCCCGCCGCCAGCAGCCGATTGGTTTCGCTCACCCACTCAAAAATTACGCCCCACGCCCCCGAAATATTCAAATCGTGATCCAGCGATTCGGAAAATTTTTCCAACAGAACGGCGTCGGGCAATGCCGCCGCGCCTCCGGCAATCTCGCGCAACTTCGACAGGCACTCATCGAGCCGCGCCAGTGCGATGCGAGCGCTACCAAGTCCTTTCAACGTGAAATTAAATTGCTCGCGGTAATGCGATGACATCAGCAGGAAGCGAATTTCGCGTCCGCTGAATCCTTTTTCCAGCAGGTCGCGGAGGGTGAAATAATTTCCCAGCGATTTGCTCATTTTTCTCCCTTCAACGAGCAAATGCGCGCCGTGCATCCAGTATTTCACGAACGGTTTTCCAGCGTCCTGCACCCCCGCCCCTTCGCTTTGCGCGATTTCATCTTCATGATGCGGAAACATCAAATCCTCGCCCCCGAGATGCAAATCGAAACTCGGTCCCAGCCATTTCATGCTCATCGCGCTGCACTCGATGTGCCAGCCGGGGCGTCCTTCTCCCCAGGGACTCGGCCAGAAAATATTGCCGTCGTCGGCCACCCGTGCTTTCCAGAGGGCAAAATCGGCGACAGATTCTTTCTCGTACTCATCACTGCTCACCCGTTCCCCGGTGCGCATTCCCTCGAAGTTTAACTTCACCAGCTGGCCATAGCGGCAGCCGCAACCCTGGTACTTCTCGATGCTGAAATAAACGGAGCCATCGCTGGCTTTGTAAGCAATTCCGCGCGCCACTAATTTTTCGATGAGGGCAATAATTTCAGGAATGTGCTCGGTGGCTCGCGGCGTTTGGTGCGGGCGAAGGCAATTGAGACTTTGCAGGTCCTCGAAAAAAGCGGCCTCGAATTTCCCGGTGAATTCGCCCAGCGTGGTTTTGTTTTCCCGAACACGCTTGATGATCTTGTCCTCGATGTCTGTGATGTTTAGAACGTGAGTGAGGGAGAATCCCTTGAACTCCAGATAACGCCGGACCAGGTCCACAAAGACGAAAGTGCGAAAGTTCCCTATATGAGCGAAGTCATGAACGGTCGGCCCGCAGCAGTACATTCCTGCTTTTTTTCCAGCGGGATCGAGAGGAGAAAATTCTTCGAGCGATCGCGAGAGGGTGTTGAAAAATTTCAAAGGCATTTAATCGCGACGGAGGTTAAAGGGGGGCTTTTGAAAGAAAAGCGCAAATTGGTCACGCCG
>JBDSIW010000225.1:0-2736 GCA_039917795.1 Verrucomicrobiota bacterium
TGATTCACGAGCGCGACACGATCTGCGAGAAAGAGAATTCGCTTCGCCCAGTTGCAGCGCATGAGCAAATCGGCCAGTGCAATGACCGTCCGCGTTTTGCCTGCGCCGGTTGCCATGACCACGAGGGTCTTGCGGTCGTGATCTTTTTCAAAAGCTTCGCCGATGCGCTGGATGGCGCGCGTCTGATAATAACGCTCCACAATCACCTCGTTAATTTTTGCTTCTGCCAAATTTTTGCGCGTGGTGCGGCGCTGAATCAGCAACTCCAGTTCGTCCTTTTTGTAAAAGCCCTGCACCGGACGTGGCGGATAATTGGCGTCATCCCACATCCAATGTTCGTAGCCGTTTGAGTAAAAAATTATGGGGCGTCGTCCGAATTGTTTTTCGAGGCAATCCGCATACAACTCCGCTTGCCGTTGTCCGACGCGCGGATCGCGTTTGGTGCGTTTGGCCTCATTCAGCGCGAGCGGAAGACCGTCATCGCCCCAAAGAACGTAGTCCACAAAGCCGTCGCCCGATTCATTGGGCATTCCCGTCACCGGGTATTCCGTGTCCCAGCCTGGCCTGCTGAACACCCAGCCTGCTTCGCGAAATAAGAGGTCAATGAAATAATCGCGCGTCTCCGCTTCTGAGTAATTGTGCGTGTCTGGTTGCGCGGCGTTAGCTCTTTTCGTTTCAGCCACTTCAGCGCGCAGCCGGACTAACTCTTCGTCCAGCGCCGTTTTGCCGTTCAGCAACTCCGAAAGTTTCTCATCCCGCTCGCGTAACCTGGTTTCGAGTTGCTGAAGTTGATCGGTGGATTGTTTTGTCGCCGATGTCGCGGCAGGCAGGAGAAGCGCGGGATTGAAAGCCAGATTGTCTGCTGGCTTCACTCCACGGGCGTAAGTTCGTGCCATCCAAAAAGAGAAGTGGAACAACTCGCGCGTGACGGTGATGGCATCGAACTGCCGGATCGGCTTGTGACTGTGAACGGCGAGATTGCCGAGTTCCTTGATCAGCCGAACTTTGGCAAAGACCACCGCGCCAACCGCAGTGCGAAACGTCGGTTCGTGTATCAACGCGCTCAGATGTTCCTGATACGGCAGCTTGAGCGCGGGATCGTGTTTGTAGAGCCATTGCACTGAAATTTCCAAAGCACGCCGTGCATAAAAGCACGAACTGCGTGGGTCTGAATGGGCCAAGGACTCTGCCCTCGCGGCTGATTCAAAAAGATCAGGCCATTCGGCGCAAAGGAAAGCGAAGTTGCTCATGCGTTACTCCGTTTGAGTCGGCAGAGAGAACTCGTCCTGATCGGGATTTGCCAAGCGCCCCGGGGTGAAGCCTTCGGCTAAAAGGAGGGCGCGAACCGAGGATGCATTACGTTCGCGCAACCGCGCTGTAAATTTGGAAAGTGTGTTCTTATCTTCCGTCAATATCACCGCAATCCCTTCTTCAGCCGCTTGTGCGATGATCTTCAGATCATTGATGACGATTTTTCTCGGTTCGTCCGATTGATCCGTGCCTTCACGCAGAGAACGATATAACGCGGCTGCACGAATTGCGTGAGGCAAATTGTAAGGCAATATCCGAAAATTTTGCAGCGGCAAATCACTCAACGGCTGGCCCACTTCAAACTCTCCCGCGGCGATTGTGGAAATCCACATTGGAATCTTCTGCGAGAGACAATGGCGAAAATAATCCACGGCCACCGCGTGATAGAGACGGGTCGGGTCGGAGAAGGAAATTAAAAAACTCGTGTCGAGGGAGACGTGAGTCATTTGATTAGCGGTTTCCCCTTAACGATTCCACCCAACCCGTTGCTGTCTTCACCTCTTTCCAGGCTTCGCGTCCTTTTGCCCAAAGTGATGTTAGAGCGGTCTCGTCCACATCACCTTCGTTGCGCAAAAACTGCATCAGCCTGATTTCCCGCAGCGCTTTCGTTCGCAAATGCTGTTCCGCCTGCACCCGCAACGTTACTTCCTTATAAAGCTGATTTTCTTTCTCTCCGCCAAGCTGCTGTTCGGTTGCGTTGACGACCACCGTTTCCCCCGAATCGGCCAGCGTAAGATGAATGTTGGGATTTTGCTTTCCACCGGCTTCCGTGACCTTGCCTGTCAAATATTTCTCCACGCTCACCCAGGCGTTTTCGCTGCCGTGTTGGAACTGGCTTGTATTGACGATGCGCAATTGATTTCCCGCTTGATTCGTCTGGATAAAATATTTTCGGGTCGGGAAACGTCGCGCCCGTGATTGCCATTGTTCGATGACTTCCGCGCGTCGAGGCTGGATCGCATCTAAATCGCCCGTGTCGTTCAGTTTGGAAAAATCTGCTTGTGCGTTGGCTGCCAAAAGATGCGCCACCAAAGCCACGACTTTGACGGAACCTTCTTCAATGCGGACGCGAGAATCGCTCAAGCTGGCACCCGGCATATTGCCCTTGATCAGCTTTTCAACCTCTTCGAGAAAACCGCGCAACGTCGGCAGATCCACCGTTTCTGGAGTCAACGGACGGCCACCGATTTCATCATCAAGTGAAAACTCGAGCGCTGTTAATTCATCAGACATATTGCTGCGCCAATATCATCTGTGTCCAATTGTGCCACAAGTCGTTTGTAAAGTTCACCATTATAATTTTCCTTTGAAGGCGCGGTGCTGGAGGGTGGCGAAGAGCGCGTCCAGCTCCGCCAGCGACGCGCGGTGCGCCGTTTTCAGGCGCTCCACCGCCGTCACCCGCCGGGCGAATTCGCGCTGCAATTT
>JBDSIW010000226.1:0-7603 GCA_039917795.1 Verrucomicrobiota bacterium
GTCCCAATCGTGGTGTTCTTGATCACGTCGTAATCAACACTTTCGCCGCCGAGGTAACTCGAGCAGAAATCATCGTCCGGCCTTTCGTGAACGTAATGAAGTCCCCAATAGAGACCGTTCAAATACAAATGGTAAAATTTACCGTGCGAAGAAGGATTTCCCATCGCGCTCATCAAGTCGCTCGCGAATTGATCGCGCACACATTGGGCGCGGAAACGCTGATCGGTCGGAGCCCCCGCCCCAACGTAGTGCCACCAGTAGTTGATTCCCCCATCGAGGATCAAAGTGTTGAAACTCGTGACCGGTGAATCGGCAAACATCGGAAATTTTAATTTTCCCGGGCCATAACTTTTCTTGAAGGTGAGGCGGAAGGAATGCTTCGCGTTTTTCGCCGGATCGCGCTGTGAGCCCCCCTGTATTTGCAAACCGCAGTCCAGATTCGTTCCGGGCCTGCCGTCGGGAAAGATCAATTCCATGGAACACGCGCGCTCCCAGTCATCACCGCGACTCAAGGAATGCGTGTAAATGCCGTTGGTCGGATCGAACAAGTCGGAAATCGGGAGAATGAGAGAAATGGCTGGGATGTCTTTAAGACCCGTCCGGACGGCGTTCGTGTATTGAGCGTCGTTCACGATGGTCGGATCCATTTGGTAGTAGGCGCGCGAACCGTCCTGCACCGTGGCGGGTGTGGCCGTCCAGACGTTTCCCGTTGGGTAGCCCGCCGGATTGTTGGACTGCCGAATGATGTCGTCGGGGAAAAGATAGGTTCGCGAGAGCGTCAGGGTCGGCAAAAGATTTGACGCAAAAGCCGCCGCGCGCAAAACCGTGGTGCGGGCGACGACGATTGGCCCATTGTAAATCAACCCGTTGGTCGCGCCACCGCTGATGCCCGGCACGCTGCCATTGGTAGTGAAAAGAATTGTCGCCCCGGGAGTCGCCGTCGCCAGAGTCAGGTTGAACGACGCGTTAAAAAATCCTGAATCCACGCCCGCACTCAAGGGCATGACCACCCCGGAAATAGCGCTGGAACCATTTGGGCCACCGGGCGTGGGTGTCGCGAAGTAACGGAGCGCTCCGCTGTTGTCCGAGCCATAGGAAATGTCATTGCGCTGCTCGGGATACTCCGGAGCAAATTCAGATGCGGCTTGCGGCGAAAGTTCTGCGTTGAACAATCCGAGATACCCGGCGGATGAACTTAGCTTGAAATTCGTATGCAAATTCGCGCCTGAAACGCGCCGGTCTTTCGCCGAGGCAAAAACGACCAGAAATTGGCCCGCCGCAATATTTGTGGAAGGGAAAGTCCATTTCGAGAGCCCGCCCGGGTCGTCGGTCAACGACCAACCCGCCAGGTTCACCGGTGCGCCACTGCGATTGTAAATCTCAATCCAGCCGTCAAGCAAACCGTCTTCATCGCGCAGGCCATTCGCGCCGGTGTTTCGCGTCAGGAATTCATTGATGACCACATTGGTCTGGGCCGACGCAGCCGCGTCCGAATTCAATGTCACCGTCCAGCTGGCTCCGGCGAAAAGATTCGATGACAAGTCGCGGATGTTTTGCGCGGGCGACCAGGAGAATTGCACGTTTCCCTGCGCCGGTTGCGCAAATTCAAAAAGGTAAGGCCCATCGCCTGTGCCGGTCACGGCGCTGGCTGGCACGCCGTTGATCAAAAAAAACGAACCGGCGACGCCGGTCACTGGTTTATCAAACGTGACTCGTGCCTGGGCAAGGCTGCCGAGTGTAGCCCCGGCGAACGGCGCGGTGGAAAGAATGGTGGGCGCAATATTATCGACGAGCGTGTAATTCCAGAATCCTGCGGTGTCGAAGAGATTTCCGGCCAGATCGGTGATCCCGCTGTCGGTGTCCCATTCCACAAGGACCGGTCCGGGTGGCGGCGGCGCGAATCCGAAAACATAATTCGATCCGGAACCGGAAACGAATTCAGCGGGTATCCCATTAACCAAAAGATTAAAGGCAGCGACGCCCACCACGCTTTTGCTGAAGGTGACTTGGATTTCGCTCAGGCTATTGACCGTCGCGTCCGCAGCCGGATTGAGTCCCGCCACCACGGGATTGATGGCATTCGACGGCAGCACCGTCACGGTGGCAACCTGGCTCGTTGCGGATCCAGAGGAATTCGTCGCCATCAACCGGTAGTCGGCGGAGTCGGAAAGGATCAGAGAACTAAAATTGAGCGAATCGGTTTTTGCGCCCGTGAGTCCGTTGCCATCGGAGAGGTTGAAAAAAATCGAATTGGTTTTCTTCTGCCATTGAAATGAGACAGGCGCAGAGCCAGACACCGTTGTGCGCAATTGAAGGTTGCTTCCGACATAAGCGACTGCGGACGCCGGGTTCATCACGATGCTCGGTGGACAAACGGGCGGTGGACCATACGGTTGAACCGTGATGCTGCCCGAGCCGTCCGTCGCGAAGTTGCCGGGAAAATTGGCGGCGAGTTCGGAATAGGAATGAATGCCCGCGCTCAACAAATTGGTTTCAATTCTTACCGAACTGAAGATGCAATTTTGATGCAACCTCATGACTCCGCCATTGGTCAAGGTGAGGCGACCCGCGCTGTTCAGGTCATAATTCACCTCAAACAGCGCCGGTCCCATTACGTTTGGGATGCCCGCACTCAACGGCAAAATATAGGCCGGATCAATGAGGACGCTGTTGGTTCCGAGCGAATTGCTCGAAGTTCCCTGAAGCCATCCCGCTTTCACAATCCACGTCCCGGAATAGGTGTTGGAACTTCCCGAGATTTGTTGCGGCACCGTGATTCCAGCTTGGAAAATCACCACCGGTTTATCGCCGGATAATTGGCCGCTGATGTTGAAACCGCGCAACGGTTTGACCGCGCCGCCGCCAGCGTCGGCCGGGCAAAGATACGATTGGGAAGCAACCAGAACTTTCCCCGTAATTACGAAGACCGTGTCGTCGCCGGCATTGAGCACGCCGCCGTTCAAAATCAAACCAGGATTGTTGCCGATCCCAGGAAAGTTGAGAATCGCGCCCGCCTGTTTTGCGCGAAGTTCCGTGTTTGTATTTAGGATTAACGAATCACCCGGAAACGTTTGCAGACCCGTGAAAGCCGGATTGCGAATCCGCGTGTTGCCCGTTCCATTGCCAAAAGGAACTCCATTCGAGACGCACTGATACGTGTTGCCGGGCGCAGGTGTGACCGCTGTCCCCGATCCATTGGTTTTCCAGATTGCCGAAGACCACCCTGCCCCGGCCGGTTGCACATCCATCGTGGTCAGGGTCGCGCCTCTCGACAGACACACTCCGAGTTGGACTCCGCACAGGATTGGCCAGAAAGACTTCATTCGTCTATTGGGATGGATTCCTCCAGCCGGGACGACCCGTTCACCTGGGAGCCAAGCGGAAAAAAATGCCCGCCAAGTCCAGCCGCCGGAGCGGTCGCGTCTGGACTGACGGGCAACGTTTCAAATCCTTATTGCACGATGAGGCGATAGAATTTCTTCGGATCGCTCGGCGTCACGGTAAACGGTGAAACCGCACTGGGATTGGTAATCCAGGGCCCGGTGACCTCCACAGCTTCCTGCAATGCGCCTTGCGACCAGATCAGTTGAATATCTGTCCCGTCGCGTTGAACGGTAATGGTGGGACCTTGAGCGCTGGCCAGCACGGTAATGCTTCCAGATCCGGTGCTAAAGCCAGAGCCATTTTGCTGTGTCCACAATGCCGGAAAGAGCGTCGGATAAGCCGTATTCAACTGCGTAAAGGTATAAGTGCCTGCGGCGAGTCCCGCCCCTCCCACGGTCACAGTGCGGAAAACATCGTCCTGATGGAGGAAGAACTGGCCGGCGAGAACCAAATTTCCATTTGGATTATTGATGTTGTAAAGCGTTTCCAATGCGCCATCGACTCCAACCGCGATGTCGTTGGTGCCAAGAGAATTCGTCCCGCTTCCCAGCAACACGCCGACAACCACATTCCATTTGCCGGAGAAGGTGTTGCTTGTGCCGGTAAGGTTCAGGTTGTTGACGAAGGCGGGATTAAAAGCCGCCTGGTAAGCGTGGTATTCAATGGCTCCGGTACCGGTCAGCCATGAGTCAATCTGGAAGCCTCGGTCAGCCGCGCTGTTGTTGTTCAACGAGGAGTTGGTCCGGACATTGAGTTCGCCCGTCAACACGACAACGCCATCATTTCCCAAGTCGAGTTGGCCGCCGTTCAAGACGAGTTTTTTGAATCCAACCGTTCCTGGAATCGGCTGTTTGAAGCGGAGTTCGCCAAGGGTTGAACCACCCGCCGGATTATTCACCCAAATCCCGTCGCCCTCGACGGTCAGCATGTTGCCCGGGAACGTGGAGACTGCGACACCTTCCGGGGAACGCAGCCGCGCGCCAGGAATAACATCATAAGTGCTGCCGGGTTTTGACAACGCCGATTCCGAAGCCGCAAGGCCATCGCTCCAATTGGTAATCGTGTTCCAGTTTTGTCCGATGGCTTGCTGCAACGGGATTCCGCCGTAATTGAGGGTAATGTTTTCCGCAGGGCTCGTTGGCTTGATCGTGAGAAGGGCCGGATTGCTGGTGGTCGTGGACACCGAATTACTCACGGTCACCGTGTAATTGCCCGCATCCCCGTTGGCCACGTTGGCCACGGTGAGATTTGTGGTGGTCGAACCGGAGATAATCGAACCCGAAGCCGTTACGCCATCAGTCAAGGCAACACCGCCTTTGCGCCATTGATAGGAAAGCGGCTGAAATCCGACTGCCAATACGGAAAACTGCGCAGTTTCACTTGGATAGAGCGACATAGACGCGGGTTGCGTAATAATCGCCGGACCCGCCTGCGCGAGAACCGTGATGCTGCCGGAACCCGTCGAGAAACTCGAACCCGCCTGCTGAGTCCAGCTGGAGGGGAAATTTGCCGGATACGTTGCGGCGAGCTGGGCAAAGGTGAACGTTCCCTGCCCGAGCGTGGCGCTGCCGATGGACACCGTGCGGAACGTGTGGTTTTGATGCAGGAACATTTTTCCATTCAGGATCAAATTCCCGTTTGGATTATTAATATTGTAAGTCGCCTCCATCGCGCCATTGCCCCCAACAATCATGTCGTTGGTCCCCAGCGCATTCGCTCCGGTGCCAAGCAGGACGCCAGTCACGACATTCCATTTTCCGGAAAAAGTGTTGGCGTTGCCCGCAATATTTAGATTGTTTGTATACGAAGCCTGGAAGGCGACTTGATTGTAACCGTGGAACTCAATGTTGCCGGCGCCGGTCAGCAGCGCGTCGATGATATATCCGCGGTCGCTGCCGCCATCGTTATTGAAAGGCGTGTTCGCGAGAATATCAATTCGGCCTCCAACCGATACGAGACCGTCATTGCCGGTATCGAGCTGGCCGCCGTTCATGATCAACCGTGGGAAATTCACTCGGCCCGGGAGCGGCTGTTTGAAGCGAATTTCCGAGAGGGTTGCACCCGCGCCGGGATTCAATACCCAGACGCCATCGCCGTCGAGGGTGAGTTGGTTTCCCGGGAAAGTTGCCACGTTGGAGTTTGGAGGAGTGCGCAACCTCGAGCCCGGGAGCAATTCGTAGGTGCTGCCCGGATTACTCGCCGCAGAAATCGAAGCCCCGACACCCAACGTATTGTTGCCCGTGCCATCGCTCCAGCTATTGGGAGAATCCCAATCAAGACCGGCAGCCTGCTGGACGCCCAAGGTGAAGTTCAAGGCAGGGCCCGCCGCTAAAACCGTCAAGGTCGCCGCAGTGCTGGCAGCAGTGCCGACCGGATTCGTGACGGACACGATATAGTCCGCCGCATTCGCCATTGAAATATTGCTGAGGGTCAACGTCGCGCTATCGACTCCAGAAAACTGCCCGCCATTCGATAGATTCGTGTAAACACCGCTGCCCACGCTGCCCGCTTTCCATTGGTAAATGATCGGTTCCGTGCCGGTCGCAACCGCGGTGAACCGGGCGGTCTGCTGTTCATACAAGGTTTGTGATGCAGGTTGCACGCCGATGTTTGGAGCAAATGTCGCAGTCCCGGAGGCGGCGGAATAAAGCGACAACAATTGTTCCTGGGTGAGCGAACGATTGAAGACGGCAACATCGTCAATCGACCCGTTAAAGACGCGAGTGCCGTTGGCTCCGAAGCTATCGTTGCCGATTAAAGTTGCGCCTTCAAATGCCTGATTCACGTGAGAATAAATATGGGGCGGCGAGGCGATGAGCCCGTTGGTATTCATCACGTAAATGCTGGCGTTGGTCGGAGTCACCACCAGCGCCACCATGGACCATTGACCCGCAGGCGTCACATTGGTGAGCCCGAAACCCCAAGTGTAGGTGGAGGCCTCGTTGTTCCAGTTGTAACTCAAGGACTGATTGCCGCCGAGATCAGTAAGATAACTTAAGCCCGAAACCGTGCTGCCACTTCGGGAAAAAATAACACCCTCATTTGCAGCGTGCGCTGCAGCAGGGTTGATCCAGGCGATCAACGTCACTGCGTTCGTGTTCAAGTTCAACGCCGGAGCGGTGATGAAAGAAGCGGATAAGCCGTTTTGAAAAAATCCTGCGGCATTGTTGGCTGCAAATCCGCTCAAGGCGTCCGCCGGGCGCGGTCCCGCGATATTGTAATTGGCGCTCCCGTTCTGCACTGCGTTCCCATAGATTCCGGAATATCCGCCGACGAAATCGAACGCCAAAGCGTTATTGGTGGCGGGATCGGCAGTTTCATTTAATTGATAGAACGCGATGGGGTTGGCCGAAACCACAGCGCTTTCAAAAGCCTCTCCACTGCTGGAAGCAATCGCCAGCGATACGGAGACGCTCAGTTGTGAGCCACCCGTATTCGACACCAGCACGTCATAGATACCGGCATCGGACGCAGAAACGTTGCTGATAACGAGATTGGTGCTCGTTGAGCCGCGAATGTTTCCACCTTCTGTCAAAGGCGCTCCTTCTTTTCGCCATTGATACGAGAGTGGACCGCCGGTCTGGGAGGTGGAAGCGACGACACTGAAGCGAGCCGTCCGACCGGCATAAACCTGTTCGGACAACGGTTGCGTGACAATCTGGGGGCCGAAAGCCGGTGGCGGTCCGTAGGGCTGAATTGTAATGCTGCCGGAACCACCCGTCGCAAAATTATCCGGAAACGTCGTGATCAGCTCCGCAAAATAATGAGTGCCCAGGCTCAATGGGGTCCCGTTAATGTTTGCCGCGCTAAAAATAATGTTCTGGTGAAGCCTCATCTGCCCGCCGTTGATCAACGTTAATGTGCCCGCACTGTTCAGATCGTAGTTCACCTCGAACCGGGTTGCCCCCGGATTTGCCACAAAGTTTGGCATCGCCGCCAATTCGCCCGTATAACCGGGATCGACCGTAATGTTGTTGGTTCCGAGCGAGTTATTGGTCGTCCCCAAAAGCCAGCCGCATTGCAAAATCCATTGACCGGAAAAAGTGTTGGTGGGATTGGAAAACTGTTGGGCCACGGTAGTGCCGGCGTTCAGGATGACCATATTTCCACTCCCGCTCAGCACCCCTGAAAAATTCAACCCACGATTGGCGGAAATCGCCCCACCACCGCCGTTGGCTCCATGAGAAATGTAGGATTGAGAAACTACTTGAATCTTCCC
>JBDSIW010000227.1:0-7355 GCA_039917795.1 Verrucomicrobiota bacterium
GGAGACAATGGTTTTTTTCAAGGGTCGTCAGCTTCGCGAGTTCGCGCGAAGCTTCCTTGGCGTGGCGAGCCAAGTGCGTCATTTGTCCGCTTAAATTCACGAGGGAAAGTTAAGCCAAAACGCTAAAGTGAAAAGGCGGAATTTGCGCCCGGTTCAATTGAAGGAAGGCTGGGAGAACTTCGATCTGGAACTTCGTGGGTAGGCGCCCTAGTTTTCAGAAATCCAAACCAGCGATCCGCTCGGGAGTTTATCGTAAAGCGGAATCAAGTCTTCGGCAGCGAGGTGAATGCAGCCGTGCGACGCGGGTCGGCCAATCGTCGATTCATCGCCGGTGCCATGGATGTAAATATAGCGATCGTGCGAATCAACGTTGCCTCCGCGATTGAATCCCGGCTCCAGACCTTCCAGCCACATAATCCGAGTGGTGATCATCGCGTCAGGAAATCCTTGCGAGGTATAACCAACAATTTTTCGTTCCTTAAATACAGTCCCCACTGGACAGCCATCACCGATTTTTTCCGCGATGCGATGCAAGCCGCGCGGCGTCATATTTGAACCAGTAACTTCGCCGATGCCGAACCGCGAAGTGGAGCAGGTATATTTTTTGAAAAATTTGTAGTTGGGAAAATTTGGTTTCGCCAAATCATTCGCTTCGCATTCAAAAGCCGAAACCGTTTGCTCGGCAATGTTCACTGCTAAAATAAAATGTGATGGCTGGATGCCGAGTTGCTGGCAAGCATTGAAAAGTTTTTTTGGAATTGTGGTCACATTAAAATATTATTTCGGAAATTGAAATGACGCTAATCGCGCTTTGCCGTCCCCGCCGCTCCAAAGCAAAATCTTGTTGGTCGTAATTACGAGATAACCCGAATCGCTTTTCCACGGTTTAGTAAACGCAAACTCGCCGAGATAATTAGTTCCATGCAGAACAAATGTTTGATTATAAAAAATTAGATCGGCGCGTCTTCCTTGCAGAAAGTCCTTCAATTTGTCACCATCAGGCTGTCCCGCTTCTCTCCATCGTTCATAGGTTGCACCCAGATAAAGGTAATCCGCTCTTTCGAGGCTTCTGTTTTCCAAGATGCCGAGGACAACATACATTCCAACGCATAAGAGAAGCAGCCCTCCGATGGTTTTGGCTATCCCTGTCATACACGTGGAGTGGCTTATTTCAACTTCTTCACCAGCACTTTCGAATTTCTGCCGCTGTGGTCGTATTTTTCCCGTCGCATCGGCGGAAGATCATCCGGAGAACCCTCGCTGAAGCCGGCTTTGCTTTGGAAATAAGTGAACGCCTGGGTCGAAAGGGTAATCAGATCGTTCAGCCCCAGTTCGCGCGCCTTCGCTTCCACAAACTGGATCAGCTTCTGGCCAATGCCTTGGTTTTCATGCGAGGGATTGACGAAGAGAAAAGCCAGTTCGCCTTTCTTCTGTTCCGCATAAATGTGCAGCGCAACGCAGGCGACCGGGTTTTTATCGATTTCAAAAATAAAATAATCGCCCAATTGCTTTTCAATCACCGCGTGGGTTCGCTTGATCAATTCCTCCGTGGCGACGGAATTCTTGGTCAGCTTCAAAATTGCGCGCACATCTTTTTTCATCGCCTTGCGAATTTGCTCGTACTCGTTCGCGTAAATCAGCGTGCCAATACCTTCGTTGGAAAAAACTTCCGCAAGCAACCCTTCATCCACGCGACCGTCAATGACGTGGACCCGCTGCACGCCCGCTTTGCAGGCGGCGAACGCGTGCTGCGCCTTCGAGATGGCTTCGGGCGCGAAATCACTCTTCTGCTTGGCGAGAAGCTGTTCCAATTGCGCGACGAGCATCTGCCGAATCAATTTTCCCTGGTGAATCAACCCTTCCTGCGTCGTGATGAAGATGAGTTTGATCGCCTTTAAAGCCTCGGCCACGGCCAGAGCTACGCCGTCGGAATTGACGCGATAGGTTTTTCCGTCGCCATCGAAACCAAGCGGCGGCACGACGGGAACAATTCCCTGCGACAACAAATTCTGTAGAAGTTCGACATCGACGCGTTCGACTTTTCCGGTGTGCAAATGGTCAACGCCCTGGATGATTCCGAGCGGGTGCGCAATGATCGCGTTGGTGCAGGCTGCACGGAGATCGTTCGCCGAAAGGCCCTCGAGAATTTCATGCGTAAGCCGATTGGCGGCCGTGAGGGCGAGTTTCAATGTCTGTGCGTCAGTGATTCCGCTCCCGACCAGGTCAGAGGCGGCAACGTTTTGTTCTTCGGCGAGTGATTTGATTTGCGCGGCGGCACCGTGAACCAGGACCACGCGAATGTTCAATGATCGAAGCACCGCGACATCGAGCAGGATGTTGGCAAAATTCTCGCCGGTGACGATCGCGCCATCGATGGCAATGATGAAAGTCTTTTCGCGAAAGCTTGGAATGTATTGGAGTATGCCCCGCAGGTCGGTTGGTTTCACTTTTGCGTAATTACTTTTTTAGCAACACGAAGATGTAGGCGCTTTGGTTGCAGATTCAATCCATTTATTTTGGCGAGGCGAACTTCATGCCGCCGGCAGGACCTGCCGCAAAGCGCTCGTGCATCGTTCGTTTTCAGATTTCGTTCCAATGGAAACTCGAATCCATTCCGGCAAACCGTAGCCGCCCATTGGACGCGTGATCACGCCCAGCTTCTGCAAATCGAGAAATACTTTTTGACCGTCACCTACATGAACGAGAATGAAGTTCGCGGCCGTCGGAACAAACTGTCGCTTCATCCGGCGAAATTCTTCCTCAAGAAAATGGCGCCCGCTAAAATTGTTGGCGCGCGTCTTTTCCAGATGTTCGGTGTCTTCCAACGCGGCGAGCGCAGCGGCCTGGGCAATGGAATTGATGTTGAATGGCTGCCGGATTTTTTCCAGGGACGCGATCAGTTCCGGAGCTGCGATGCCGTATCCAACTCGCAATCCCGCCAGCCCAAAAATTTTGGAAAACGTCCGCATCAAGAGCAGATTTGATTTCTGAGCGTTGCGGATGAGCGGAATCAAATCGACAGCGTCATCGAGAAACTCGAAATACGCCTCGTCCATCACGAGCAAAACATTCTTCGGAACACGGTTGATCAGTTGAACGATTTTCTCGCGCGACGCGAGTGTGCCGGTCGGATTGTTTGGATTCGCGACAAAGATGACTTTGGTTTTGTGTGTGATCGCTTTCAGCATCGCTGCCAGATCGTGCCCGTAGTTTTTTGCCGGGACCGTAATGACGTTCGCTCCAAATAATTTTGCGACGATGGGATAAATGGAGAAGCAATATTCTGAGACGACCACGTCCACGCCCGGAGCCATGAAAGCGTGTCCCACGAACTCGATGATCTCATTCGAACCGTTGCCGAGAATCAGATGGGCGGGCTCGACTCCAAGATAATTAGCCAGTTTTTGTTTCAGATAAAACGCATTGCCATCCGGGTAAAGATGCAGATTACACAAAACTTTTTCCATGGCGGCAAGCGCTTTGGGAGACGGGCCGAGCGGATTCTCGTTGGAGGCGACTTTGATGAAACTGGAAGCGGGGAGATTCAATTCACGCGCGACTTCTTCGATGGGACGACCTGGTTGATAGACCGGGATATTTTCGAGGCTTGGATTTAGAGCAAGCGAAGTGTTCATCGAATTCAAATCAACTGGAGAATTTTTTTCACGTCCACATGTCGGCCGACGAGATCACGGATCACCGAAATCTTTTCGAGATCGTCGGGGCGCGTTTTGACAATCAGGTCGTGAACTTTCGAGGCGATTTCGTAGCTGTCTTCTTTCGCCAGCAACACGGGAAAGTTCATTTCCTCGATGACCTTCATAACATTTTTGCCGGGCCGCAAATTTCCTGTTAGGACCATCCCCGCGAGGGTGTGATTCTCTTTTCCGCAAAGCGTGGCGGCGGCCGCAAGAATCAAATCCTCCCGATCTCCTGGCGTAATGACGAGCACGCCGTCCTTGAAAAATTGAATGGCGCTGTTGGCACTCATTGCGCCTACCACCACATCTTCGACGAGATTGTTTACCTCTTTGGAGCTGTTGAGTGGTTCCGCCTGCAATTCTTCGAGAATGGAGCGCAAGGTGGGATGCGAGAGAATTTTGTGATGCGGAATCACGCCGAGCAATTCCAGTCCGCGCCGCTTCAGTCCGCGCCGCGCAAAATCGGCGATGTAATCCATTTTATCCGCGGTGACTTTGTTGATGATGACGCCGATAATTTCCACGCCGGCTTTTTCAAAGAGCGCCTGGTTCAAGGCCACTTCGTCAATCGGTTTGCCAATGCCTCCGCGCGTCACGATGACCACTTTTGCGCCCAGAATTTTCGCGACTTGCGCATTGGACAAATCGAAAACCGAGCCCACGCCCGCATGGCCGGAACCTTCACAGAGGACGAATTCCTTTTCCCATGCGACACGATCAAAAGCTTTCTGAATTTTTTTGGCGAGCGCTTCGTAATTTGCCGATTCCAAATAGCGTCGGGTAAAATCTGGCTCGACCGCGATTGGACTCATATCGACCAGCGGGCAATTCAATTTGTAAACGCTGTCCATCAAGACGGTGTCCTCATCAATTTTGTGTTCGGCAATTTCGACAAAGCGCTGGCCGACCGGTTTGATGTAGCCAATGCGGGGATAAATTTTCTGGAGCGCTGCAATCAAGCCGAGGGAGACGGTAGTCTTGCCGTCGTTCTGGCGGGTGGCGGCAATGAAAACTCGTGGGGTTGTGGTGTTCATCTGTTTTTCAGCTCAACTTCTTACTCATAATCTTAATCATAATCTTATTCCAGCGAGGGCCTGCGTAAGATTAAGGGGAAGATGATGATTACGAGTAAGAGGGATTTATTCGCCCGGCAGTTTTTTTCCAGCCTCGGGATAAAGTTCGCTGTAGGCAATGGATTGCAAACCGACAATCGCCGCGACGCCCAAAATATCATGCGCATTGGATCCACGCGAAACATCCGCCGCCGGGCGGTCCAGACCGAGGAGAATTTGGCCATAAGCGTTGGCGCGGGCAATGTGGCGAATCAATTTGCTGCCGATGTTTCCGGAATTGAGGTCCGGGAAAACCAAAACATTCGCACGCCCTGCGACGGGGCTGTCCGGCAATTTACGTTCCGCAATTTCCGGGACAAGTGCGGCATCGACCTGCAATTCGCCATCAAAATCCGCGTCGAGCGAAATGTTGTACGCCTTCTGTTGCGCGAGCGCGGTGGCCGCCTGAACTTTTCCAATCGACGGATGCGTCGCGCTGCCTTTGGTGGAGTAAGAGAGCAGGGCGACGCGCGGTTTTTTTCCGAGAAGCTTGCGGGCGAGTTGCGCAGTGGATACGGCGATGTCCGCCAGTTGATCGACCGTGGGCTCGGGAATGACGCCGCAATCCGCCATGAAGAGCACGCCGTTTTCGCCGAAGCGGGTGTCTTCGACTTCCATGATCATGCAGC
The DNA here is from genome assembly GCA_039917795.1 of Verrucomicrobiota bacterium. Lineage (GTDB taxonomy): Bacteria > Verrucomicrobiota > Verrucomicrobiia > Limisphaerales > CANJXF01 > CANJXF01. The sequence goes on from JBDSIW010000227.1 coordinate 5,443, forward strand.
TCGATGCCGTTGTGGCTTTCGGCGCGACCTTAATGATTTGAAAAAGGGGGCGGAGAACGCTCCCGGTGCTTTCGTTCGTGCCGGAAATAAATCCATCCGCCTGGTGCATCGCGACCATCATCGCGCCGTAATAATTAGGTTTGAGCATGGCGTCCCGCGCTTCCTTTTCGCGGACGCCTTTGTAGCGGCGGACCAGTTCAAACCGTTTCGCGAAGGGCTCGAGATCTTCGCTCTCGGCGGGGTTTATGATGCGGACGCCTTCGAGGGAAACATTAATTTTCTCGGCCGCCTCCTTCACCTTCGTCCGGTCCCCGAGCAAAATCGGCGCGCCGAGGCGCAGGGAATAATATTGCCGCGCCGCCTGCAAGACCCGTGGTTCCGTTCCTTCCGGGAAGACCACGCGTTTGGGATGGCGCTGTAATTTTTCGATGATGCTGCCGATAAATCGCATGGGCGTTTAGTAGCTGACCAGTCGATAAACTGCAATCTTGGGAAAATGAAGGAAAGTTCTCTCCCGCAGAGCTGGACGATTGTTAATCCTCGCGGAGGACAACGAACCGGCTCGCCCCTTTGCTGATGAGGTTCAGGATCATTCCCTTTTTGGGATCCACCTTCGCAATCGCATCGCGAAACTGTTTCAAATTGGAAACCGGACTACGGTTGACCTCTGTGATCACGTCGCCCGGTTGAAGGCCGTTGTCCGCGGCAGCGCTCTCCGGGTCAACCGCAGTGACAATGACCCCGGCGCGAGTCTTGATTTTAAACTTGGAACCCAGTTCATCGGTGAGGGGCCGGACAGTCAACCCAAACGATGTCGGCTCGACCGTCGCCTTCTCCTCGCTCGATTCGGAAACCGTTTGGTCATTGGTCGGAAAGGCGTCCGTGTTCAACTTGATTTTGAGGTTCTTTGCTTTTCGTGAAGCGTCCAGTCGAACTACGTCAAGGTTCACGGACTGGCCCACTTTTTTATAGGCAATTTCCTCCTTCAATTCGCGGGAGGTTTTCACCGTTTTGCCATCGACCGCCACAATGACGTCGCCCGCTTTCAAATCTGACTTCGCGGCTGGACCCTTCGGCAAAATCATATCAATCACCACGCCATCTTCGAGGGAGGGGAAATCAGATTTGTAATCCTGAAATTCCCGCAGATCACGGATCGCCACTCCAATCACCGAGCGCGTAAATTTCCCATCCTGAATTAAACGTTGCATCACCTGTTTAGCCAGGTTGCTCGGGATGGCAAAACCGATCCCAGTGTTCATCCCGTGTATCATCGAATTGACGCCGATCACCTCGCCGTAAAGATTCACCAGCGGCCCGCCGCTATTGCCGGGGTTGATGCTGGCGTCGGTCTGGATGAAATCCTGGTCGCCCATCATCTGATTCGGCAGAACGGATCGTCCCTTCGCGCTGACGTGGCCGATCGTGACGCTGTAATCCAATTGGAACGGCGCGCCGACCGCTATGGCGAATTCGCCCACGCGCGTGGCCGCGGAATCCCCCATCTTCGCAGGGACCAAACCTTTGGCGTTGATTTTGATCACGGCGAGGTCGGATTGCGGATCCACTCCGCGAATCTCGGCGGTGAATGTTCTGCTGTCCTTGAAACGCACGGTGATTTTCTCCGCATCCTCCACCACGTGGTTGTTGGTCAAAATATATCCGTCCTCCGTTACAATAATGCCCGACCCACTCCCCATCACGGGGCGACGCCGGGAAGGGCGTTGGTTTTCCTGGCCATTGCGTTCTTCAAAACGTTTCCGGAGTTCAGGCGGGAACATATCCCAGAACGAATTTTCGTCTTCGCTCGATCGGGCGCTCTCCTTTTGCACGACTTGTATGACCACCACGGCAGTGGAGACTTTGTCAGCCACCTCGATGAAGGCCTGGTTCAGCTGGCGGGCAAGATCGAG
>JBDSIW010000228.1:0-4338 GCA_039917795.1 Verrucomicrobiota bacterium
GCCTCGTTCTCCAAATCGGCTGCGACGAGCAGATCGACATCACCGGTAGTGCGGGGGAGTCCGGTTGAAATAATCGCGAGGCCTCCGACGACAACGTAAAGCGCCCCACGCTGATTGAGCTCGCGACAGAGTTTCGAAAGGTCGGCTTGAAGCGGAGGGCGGCTGGTCAACCCTTCAGAAGGCTGCTCCGCGCCAGCATTTTCGTCATCCATTTGTCTGCCTCCTCATGGGTTTTGAAGCGATAAATTCCCCGTGGCCAATGGAACTTAAAAGCTTTATGGAAATCTACAGCCGTTTTCTGCAACGCCATTCCCGCCTCCCAACTGTCCGGCGATTGCGTTCGTCGTCCCACGAAGCGGTCGATTTTTTCCTCGACGTTGATAAAAGGTTGATTCACGACCAAAACAAAATAGACACCGGCGACTCGCAAGGCAAGCAAGGGGGAATTCGAGGATCCATCAACTGGTTGCCAATTTCTTTTCCAGCTTCCGAAACTTCCGCTCGCGCTTTTGGATTTCGCCGCGCAACAACTCCTCCGCCGACCAGCCGTGCTCTTGCGCAAATTGCGCAAGGTAAAAGATTTCTTTCGCCAGGCCAGATTTTGTGACCTTACGTTTTGGAGTGTCGCCTTCTGCCAGGACTTTGGCTTTGCGCGCTTTTTTCACGAGTTTTTCCGCGCGGAGAAGGGCAGGGAGATGTTTTGGGATTCCATCCAAGGCGGAGGCGCGTTCGTGTTTCGTGCCGTGTTTTTCGGCGCGTTTGATTTTCTCCCAGTTCAGCCAGACTTCATCCACGTTCTTGACTTTCGTGTCGCCAAAAACGTGCGGGTGGCGGCGGATCAATTTATCGGTGATATGGCGGGCGACTTTTTCGAAATCGAAGGCGCCGCGCTCCTGAGCAAGTTGGCAGTGAAAGACCACCTGCAACAGCAGGTCGCCCAATTCCTCTGCCAGTTCGTGATCATCGTCCGCTTCGATGGCGTCGATCATTTCATAAACTTCCTCCACCGCGTGAAACCGCAGTGTCATGTGGTTTTGCTCGCGGTCCCACGGGCAACCTTGTGGCGAACGCAGTTTTGCCATGACGGCGCGGAGATCGTTGATGGCGGGGGATTTTTTCATTTAAGGGCAACATTGAACTCTGGAGGAAAGCCGTTTCAATGTTCAATGTTCGACGTTCACAAGATCACCAAATTATCCCGGTGAATCACCTCGGTGCGCGGGAGATCGCCGGTCTTGAGCGCGTCGGAATTGAAATAGGAAATCCCGCGCGCGAACTCCGTTCCGTTCGCGTCGCACACGCGCACCACTTCGCCAGCGGAGAAACGTCCCTCGCATCGCGTTACGCCCGGCGGGAGCAGGCTGGTTCCCTTTTCGCGCAAGGCTTGCTTACAGCCGTCGTCCACATAGATGGTCCCGCGCGGGGAATGGAAAAATGCAATCCAACGTTTTCGGCCGGCCAATTTGATGGCGTGGGGAACAAACAGTGTGCCTTCCTCGGTGCCTTGCAGAATGTTGGACAGCGCGGCGGTGTTTCGGCCGGACGCAATCACCAATGGAATGCCCGCGCGCGCCACGATTTTCGCCGCCTGTACTTTGGAGGCCATCCCGCCGACGGCGGTTTCACTGGTTGTTCCACCGGCCAGTTTTTCCAGCGTGTCGTCGATCTGTTCAATCACAGGAATGGTCCGGGGATTTTCCTGCCCAAAATTTTCGATGACGCCGTCAACGGTTGTCAAAATCACCAGCAGATCGGCAGGAAGCAGGCACGCCACCAACGCGGAAAGTTTGTCGTTGTCGCCGAATTTCAACTCGGTAAATGAAATCGCGTCGTTCTCGTTTATGATCGGGACGACACCATGTTGCAACAGGGACACAAGCGTGTTTCGCGCGTTGAGATGGCGTTCGTGATGTTGCAAATCGTCGTGCGTCAAAAGCACCTGCCCAACATTCAAGGCGAACTCCGCGAATAGTTTTTCGTAAGTCGCCATCAGCCGCGACTGGCCGACGGCGGCGCACGCCTGCATCTTTGCCAGTTCAGTGGGGCGTTTGGTATGGCCAAGAACTCCCATGCCCGCGCCGACTGCTCCCGAGGTGACGAGAATCACTTCCTTGCCGGCTTTGCGCAAGGCAGCCATTTGCGCGACGAGTTGAGTCATCTGCGCGAGGTCGGGCTGCTTCTTCGAATCGGTGAGAACGCCGGTGCCGAGTTTGACGACAATGCGGCTGACATTTTTCAGAGACTCACGAGACATAATCGCGACTTGCTAACAAATTGATTGGGCTGTGTCGAGGCGCGAGAGGGGTGGAAACCAAATTGCAGCAAACGACAACGCCGGGTTTGTAAAATACCAAAGGTCGCCCTGCACTTTGACGATTGCAGTTTGAAAGGTGATCTTCATATTTCCAATATGCGCGATAAATCACTTCGATTTTTGGAAACTTTGGTGAATACCCCAAGCCCTTCGGGACACGAATATCGCGGCCAACGTGTCTGGCTCGATTACGTAAAGGAATTCGCGGACGAGACCTACAGCGACAGCTACGGGAACGCCGTGGCCGTCCTGAACAAGGGCGGTTCTCCGCGAATCATGCTCGCCGGCCATGCCGACGAAATCGGGATGACGATTAATTTCATCAATGAAGATGGATTTATTTATGTGAGGAAGCTCGGGGGAATCGATCCCGCCATCACGCGCGCGATGCGGGTGAGCATACACGCGAAAGGCGGAATTATTCGCGGCGTGGTCGGAAATGTTGCGCCTCACCTGACGAAAACTGAGGGAGACAGGAAGCCGCCGAAAATTGAGGATCTATTCATCGACATTGGCGTCGATAGCAAGAAGAAGGCGGAGAAGCTCGTGCAGGTTGGCGATCCAATTACGTTGCACCATTACTTTGAGCCATTGCGGAATGATCTGGCGATCGCCCGAGCTTTTGATAATCGCACCGGCACCTGGTCGGTGGCGGAAGCGTTGCGACTGTTGAAAGAAGGGAAACACAAGTTGCAGGCAGAAGTTTGCGCGGTTTCAAATGTCATGGAAGAAGTGGGGTTGCTCGGCGCACGGCAAATCGCTTATTCGCTCAAACCCGATGTCGCGCTCGTGGTCGATGTCACCCATGCGACTGATTATCCCACCGTGAGCAAAGCTCAGCATGGCGATGTTAAAATCGGGAAAGGGCCGACCTTGACCCACGGCGGATGCAATCATCCCGAGGTGGTAAAACGATTGGAACAACTTGCGGCCAAAGAAAAGATTAAGATCCAACACGAAGCAATGTCGGCGTCCAGTGGAACGGATACCGACGTGATTTTTTGGACGCGAGGCGGAATTCCGAGCTCATTGATCAGCTTGCCGAATCGCTATATGCATTCGCCCGTCGAGTTGGTCAGCCTGAAGGATCTCGAGCAGATTCCGATTTTGATGAAATTATTTTCGCTCTCCGTAAAAAAAGGGGAACGCTTCTCCGTAAAGATCTGAAACTCGTCGCTGATCTTTGTCATCGGTGCAACGCGCCGATCAGCTCGTTGATGACTGCGACGGCGAGTTCGATACTACTCGCTCGGATCGGAACCACGTCGCAATGGCAAAACGTTCTCGACGATGGCTTTTAATTTGTCGGCTTCCAGCGTTTTTTGGAAAAAGGCCCTCGCTCCCAGGGCCAGGGCTTTTTCTTTATCAGCGGGATCAGTCGAGTTGGAAAAGACCACTAGCGGGATATCGCAATAGGTCGGTTCTCCCTTGAACCAACTAATCAATTGAAAGCCATCGCTCCCCGCCATCTTCAGATCAACGAAGATCAGATCACGCAACAACCGGTTTTGAAGCGACAAGGTTGAAATATATCTGGAGGCGTGATCTGCGGACATGACGCAGTCAAGATTCAGCACGCCAGGTTGCCGCAATGTTTTCTCCAGCAAATAGACATCGGCCAAATCATCATCCACGATCAGGACTTTTTTCGCACTCACGACTCATTGGATAGCACCCGCTTGATCCATTATCTATGAGGGTTTTTCCTGAACTTCGTTGCGGGAGTTCCAAGAAGCCCTGCGCCGATTCAGACCGCCAAAGCGGATCCTTCCGAGAGGTTTTCCTTCCAAGACTTGCAAACCGTGCCGCCAACAATTCTAATTCCCCCCCATGAACGCGCTTTATTACGGGGACAACCTGCATGTTCTCCGCGAGCAGATCAAAGACGAGAGCGTGGATTTGATTTATCTCGACCCACCGTTTAATTCCAAGCGCGATTACAATCTCCTCTTCAAATCGCCCAAATCTGTAGCGGCGGTCTATGACCGCCGTGGGAAGAATGAAGGCGAAGATTCGGCTGTCAC
>JBDSIW010000229.1:0-4881 GCA_039917795.1 Verrucomicrobiota bacterium
CGGTGAATGTTCATGTCGAGTACCGGCGCGCCAATCAGGTTTACGAAGATGTTCTCGGCAACGTCGTCGATTTGGGTTTGGTGGCTTATCCAGTAAAAGATCCGAAGCTGGAATTGATTCCATTGCGAAAAGACGCGCTCGTCATGATTTGTCATCCCAATCATCCCCTCGCAAAAAACAAGACGGTGAAACTTTCGCAAATGGGCGGGCAGAAATTCATCGGGTTCGAACCGGACATTCCGACGCGGAAAGCGATCGACAAAATTCTGAAGGAAAACAACGTCGAAGTCCAAACCGTGATGGAGTTTGACAATATCGAAACCGTTAAACGCGCCGTGGAAATCGAGGCGGGCATTTCTATTGTGCCGCAGGGAACCATCACCCAGGAAGTTTCCAAGCAAACGCTCTCGGAACTGAAAATTGAGGGCCTGGATTTGTTCCGGCCCTTGGCTGCCATTTACAAGCGGAACAAGGTGCTTTCCCCAGCGATGAAACAGTTTCTGAGTATTTTAAAAGGCGAAGGGCGAGCCTAGGCATTCCTGTGCCGGGGGACGCCTACTTTTTCAAATTTTCGGGATTCAGCGGTTTCAATTCTTTCGGCAAAAACTTCCCGTCTTTGCGAACCAGTCCGCCGTCGAACCAAACTTCGCCTCCGCCCCATTCCTTGCGTTGGATCAAAACCATGTCCCAATGAACAGCGGAGCGATTGCCGTTGTCCGCGTCCTCGTAAGCCTGGCCGGGAGTGAAGTGGAGCGACCCGGCGATTTTTTCGTCAAACAAAATATCGCACATTGGATTTTGAATGTGCGGATTGAAACCGAGAGAGAATTCGCCGACGTAACGTGCGCCCGGGTCGGTGTCCAGGATTTCGTTCAGGCGTTTGGTGTTGTTCGAGGTGGCGTTGACGATTTTGCCGTCTTTGAATTCCAGCCGCACATTCTCGAATTTCGTTCCGGAATAAATCGTGGGCGTATTGAATTGGATGACGCCATTGACGGAATTTTTCACCGGGCAGGAGAAAACTTCGCCGTCCGGGATGTTCCGTGTTCCCTCACACCGAATCGCATCGATCCCTTTTTTGCTGAACGTCAGATCCGTCCCCGGCGCGACGAGCCTCACGTCCTGCGCCCTGCGCATTCTTCTCTGCAACGGAATCATCGCCCTCGCCATCTTCGCGTAATCCATCGTGCAAACGTCGAAGTACAAATTTTCGAAAGCCTCTGTGCTCATCCCGGCGGCCTGCGCCATGCTCGGCGTCGGCCATCGCAAGACACACCAACGTGTTTGGTTGACGCGATAGTTTTGCACCGGGCGCATCGTTTTAGAATACATGGCGAGCAAATCACTGTTGACGTCGGAATTCTCGCTGACATTGGCGCTGCCTCGAAGCGCGATGTAGGCCTGCACTTTTTTCATACGAAACATTTCCACATCGCGCGCAAGCGCCGCGTGCTTTTCATCAGTGGCGCGGACCACTTCGCGCGTGATTCGGCTGTGGCGAACTTCGACAAGTGGCGTTGCGCCGGCCTTCCGCGCCGCCCGCATCAATTCCACCACGAACTCGTCCGGGACATCGATGACATCAAGAAGGACGTTGTCTCCTTTTTTCAGCGCGGTGGAGTACTCGACGAGCAGAGTCGCCAGCTTGGTATATCGTGGATCAGTCATAGGTTGGGCGACAACTAATCACACCACGAACGATACGACAAAGAAATTGAGAGCGAAATTTTTGAGCGGACCAGCGGAAAGAATGCACTCGATTTTCTCAGAGGTGCAGCCCAATGAACGAAACGACTACGCTGCGGGCAATTGGTTCAGCTTCAGCCAATTCGCCTCCACCATTTTAACCATCTCCACGAGGTCGTCAAAATTGGAGGGTTTGGTCAGATACGAATTGGCGCCTAGTTCGTAGGCTTTGCGCACGTCGTGCTGTTGGCTCGATGTGCTGAGGACGACTACCGGAAGTCTTTTTAAATCGACCTGGCCCCGGATCCACGTCAGGATCTCGAAACCGGAAATCTTCGGCATATTCAGGTCGAGCAACAAAATGGCAGGAAGGGGATTGTTCTTTCGATCTGCGAATTCGCCCGCGCCCTGAAGATAATGAATCGCTTCCTCTCCGTCGCGCACTACCTTCATCGGGTACGAAACGCTGGCCTTTTCCAACGCGTGCTTCATCAGGAACACGTCGCCCGCGTCATCTTCGGCCAGAAGAATCATCGCTTTTGCCATCCTGAAGAATTTAGCATCGAACAAATTTTCCCAAACAAAATTCTTTGCTCCTTCTGCTTCGGCCCGAAATCTGATTGAAATGGTCTGGCGCACGGTTCAAGTTTACTGTCATGCAATCTGTTTTTACAGGACCTGTTTATGTCGTGCGCGATAATATCGATACCGATCAAATTATTTCCGCCCAATATCTGAATCTTGTCCCGACGATTCCGGAGGAATACGAAAAGCTCGGCAGCTTTGCGCTCGCTGGCCTGCCCGAATCGCTCTACCAGACTCGTTTTGTGAAAGAAGGAAAGCTGGACAGCGATTATCCCATCGTCGTGGCGGGAAGAAATTTTGGCTGCGGGAGTTCACGCGAACATGCGCCGATCGCGCTGGGCTCCGCCAACGCCAGAATCATATTGGCGGAGAGTTTCGCGCGCATTTTCTTCCGCAACTGCGTCGCCACGGGAGAACTTTATCCCTGCGAATGCGCCGACCGTCTTTGCGAGGTTCTGAAAACGGGCGATGTCGTCACAGTGGATTTAGACAAGGCGAATGTCACCCTGCAAGCGACCGGAAAGGTTTATTCGTTCAAACCGCTGGGAGATGTTCGACCCGTTGTCGATGCAGGAGGGCTGTTCAATTACGCGCGGCAAACTGGGATGATGCCAGCGCAAACTTAGCGCTTCGCCGCAGGTGGACAAAAGGAATGATAGTCTGGCATGGATCTTTTTTCGCTCATCCTTGAAGCGATTGTTTGGCTTTGTGATCTCAGTTTCCTCTGGGCGGATGTTTATTCATGGATTCAGGGCAGGGCCAATCGCATCAAAAGGCGGGAGTCTCGCAAGGCGGGCGTTGAAATTCCTCCGCGAGATCGTTGGAACAAGCGTGTGATTCTTCTCAGCGGAATCGTAATCGTTCTGACCGCGATTCTGGTTATCAGCAAATGGAAGGCGCGTTAGGAAATTTCATTCTTGGAGGCAAAGGCACACAATGCGAGGTACGGCGGACTGAGGATGGCGAGCGGATTTTTTCCTGCGGATTCCAATTGGTTTAGCCAGGCTTCTACGAGGTGGAACAAACTTCCCATGTCCATTTGCTCGTGGATCTCGGGATACTTTCCAAAATTTGATCGAGCCAGTTTGAAGAGGGCGGCAGCCGGTCCAAGCCGGTTTTTCTGGAGATGCACAAACGCACCAGCCAGCTGGATCAAGCCTTTATAGAAATCACCCGCTGGATCGCGCCGGATGGGCAACCAAAGTTCTTCCAGCACATCGTGCGCTTCGTAAAATTGCTGCGCGTTGAAGAGCTCAAAATAGCCGAGGTAATACGGACTCAATTTCAGGCCGCGATGCTTGTCGATTAGTGCCGCAATCTTTGCGCTCTTTTTGCTCACGGCGGGAATTTAGCGCAAAGGCGCAGAGGCGCAACGATGCAAAGCCGCGTGAGATCTTATTTTCGTTTCCCACAGCTTTGTTTCTTCGCCCTTTCGCGCTAATCCGCATCCCTCGAACTTTTTACTTTTTCCCCACCATCTTTGCCGCCATCTTGCTTGCGCATGGCAAAACCCGTTTTAGGCCGCGGTCTCGGCGCATTGCTCGGCGGAAATCCCGCTCCGAGCAGGCCCGCCGCGCCTTCTCCAGTGACCAGCCCGATGGAAAGTCGCGACCAGGTCCAGCGGGTCGCGATCAAAGTGGTGCGTCCGTGCCCATTTCAACCGCGCAAAGATTTTTCGGAAGAATCGCTGCGTGAACTGGCCGACTCAATCAAGGAGCAGGGGATCATTCAACCGCTCATCGTCCGGAAAAGCGGCGCGGGCTTCGAACTGATCGCCGGGGAACGCCGCTGGCGCGCTGCGCAACTCGCGGGGTTGACCGAGATTCCAATCATTGTTCGCGAAGCGGATGATCGCGCGGTTCTCGAACTTGCGCTCATCGAAAATCTCCAGCGCGAAAATCTTAATGCCATCGAAGAAGCACTCGGCTATTCGCAATTGATCGGACAATTTCAACTCAAGCAGGAAGAAGCCGCGACGAAAGTTGGCAAAAGTCGCACGGTGGTCGCGAATGCGTTGCGCCTGCTGAAACTCGCGCCGGAATTGCAAACGCTGATTCGCGAGGGACAGCTTTCCGTCGGCCACGCCAAAGTTATTTTGGGACTCGCCACCAGCGCGGAACAAAAACTCGCGGCGGATTGCATTCTCAAAAAGTCGTTGAACGTGCGGCAGACTGAAGAACTCGTTGCTCAATTTCAGAATGGTAAAATTGTTTCAAACAAACCTTCCGTCCAACCCGCAGTTCGCGACGCGAACATTGCTGAACTGGAAAACAAATTGCGTGAGCGGTTCGGGACGAAAGTGCAGTTGCGTTATCGCCAGGGAAAAGGTTCGCTCGATATTCGGTTCTTCAACGACGACGATCTGGAGCGCGTTTTGAAAATCGTCGGCGTATCGGCTGATTAACTTCGGGTTTCAAAAATGAATTCATCTCAATTGCGCCAGGAATGCGCGGCCAAATTATTAGCGGCAGAATCCGGCGCGGCCAAACTCACCGCCTTCATCGGCGTCGATGGTTTCGTGGACGAAATCATTCACGCGGTGGACAAACGCGAGAACGCCGAAAAATTTGAACGCATTCGCACCATTAAACAATTTGGCGAACGCATTTC
>JBDSIW010000230.1:0-8061 GCA_039917795.1 Verrucomicrobiota bacterium
TCAGATCGGCGTCTCGGGCCAAACCGCGATCGACCTGGGAGCCTCCACGGGTGGGTTTACCGATTGCCTGCTCCAGCATGGCATTGCCCGGGTCTTCGCTGTCGATGTCGGCCACGGACAGCTGGCCTGGAAGCTCCGGCAGGATTCGCGCGTGATCACCATGGAAAAAACGAACGCGCGCACTCTCACGGCGGCCCAGTTTCCCCAGCCCTTCGCGCCCGTGGAGTTCGCGGTGATCGATTGCAGTTTCATTTCCTTGCGAATGATTCTTCCCACTGCGATTGCATTGCTCCGGCCATCCGGTAAAGTCGTCGCCTTGTTGAAACCGCAATTTGAAGCAGGAAAAACCGAAGTGGACAAAGGGTCGGGTGTGATTACCGATCCGGTAGTCCATGCGCGGGTCCTGGATGAGATCCAGACGTTCGTCCGGGAAAAGACTTCGATGCTTTGGCGCGGCTCTGTTGAATCTCCCCTGCTCGGCCCTGCGGGCAATAAAGAATTTTTGATCCTGATTGAAAAAGCCCCCTAAAGAAATCCGCCGTATCGGATTGGTTACCAACTCGGAAAAACCCGAGAGCCGGACCCTCGCCCGAAAAGCTGCGGCCCTCATCACCCGGACTGGCCGGAGCGTTGCGTGCGACATCGTGACTGCGCAAATGACGGGGTTGAAGTCCAGCGGTTTTCCCACCCTGTCGAGTCTCGCGCGCGAGGTGGATATGCTTCTCGTTTTCGGCGGAGATGGATCGATGCTCCGCGTCGTCCGCGAAATGGATGGCGGGGCGACACCAATTCTCGGCGTGAACGTCGGGCGGCTGGGATTTCTCACCGCTGTGCCAGCCGCTGATTTAAGTAAGGCGCTAGGCAAAATCTGGCGGGGCGATTTTGAAATCGAATCGCGCCCGCTGCTCGAGAGCGCGGGAGAAAGCGGCGGGAAAAAAATTCTCCTTCGCGCCTTGAACGACATCGTTATCAGCCGCGGCGGCGCGCCTCGCATGATTGAATTGGACGTCCGCGTCAACGGCCAGGTCCTCACTTGCTATCGGTGCGACGGCCTGATTATTAGTTCCCCGACCGGTTCCACTGCCTATTCGCTTTCTGCGGGCGGGGCGATTGTCAGTCCTGGCGCGCAGGTATTCGCCATCACGCCGATCAGCCCGCATACGTTGTCCAATCGCTCGGTAATCGTCGGGATGGATTCGATCGTGGAAGTGAAAGTCATCAGCGAAAAAGTTGAGACGACGGCGACGGCGGACGGACAAGTGCAGGCCGATTTGCTGGCGGGCGACGTCATTACGATTCGAAGGAGCCGCCGTGTTGCGTCGTTGTTACACCCTGGCGGAAGTTCCTTTTTCGACACGCTGCGTCAAAAATTGCACTGGAGTGGCTCAAATGTTTGATCGGTTTTCACCTGTTTGATTTATGGTTCGACTGAAAGATATCGCTTTAAGGGCGGGCGTTTCGCTCATGACCGTTTCGAAAGCACTGCGGAACGCCCGGGACATCTCGCCGGGCACGAAGGCGCGCATCAAAGTTCTGGCGGACCAAATGGGTTATGTTCCTGACTCCGCCGCGCAGAATTTACGCAACCGAAATTCCAAACTTTTCGGTTTGATTATTTCCTCGGTGACCAACCCTATATTCGTCCGCATGGCCGCGGCCATCGAGGAGCGAACGCGCGAACTCGGCTGCGACTTGATCCTCGCCCATTCGCTGAACATGGCGGATCGGGAAGAGAGCAGCATCCGCCGCCTCCTTTCCCGCCGGGTGGATGGATTATTTATTTCGCCCTTTTACCGGATGACCGAGACGGCTCCTATTTTTGAAGAATTGAGGCGGCGCAACACGCCAACCGTGATCATTGGGCACCGCGCCCCGTTCTGCCAAAACTTCGCAAACGTCGAAAGCGATGACCTCGGTGGGAGTTTCGCTGCCACATCCCATTTGCTGGAACTCGGACACAAGCGCATTGCTTTCTTCTGCGGACCGCTCGGCACCCCCTGGGCGCAGGAACGGCTCGATGGCTATCGACGGGCGCTGCGCACGGCGCAAATCGAGATTGACGACAATTTGATTTTCGCGGCCGGCGCAACGATCGACGAAGGCGAAAAAGCCGCGCTGCAAATGATCAACGAATCAGTCAAAGTCACCGCCGTGCAAGCGGTCAATGATTTGGTCGCCATCGGCGCCGCCAGCCTTTTCCTCAACCAGGGCATCAGGATTCCACAGGACCTTTCCGTCGTCGGGTTTGGGAATATTATCGCCAGCGAATATTTCCGCGTCCCACTCACGACCTTGCGCCACCCGAAATACCGGCTCGGGGAAGCGGCGGTCGATTGCATGTTGCAGCTGTTGGACGGAAAAAAACCGGAGCCACGCCGACTCCCGGCCGGCTTGGTCATTCGTGAAAGCACCGCCCCGCACCTTCCGATGCGCATCGCAAAAACTTCTCACCATACGCTTGAATCGAAACTGAAGACCTGAGCGCTTGAACTGAACCTCGCGCGTTTCGTTCGAGAAGAGCATTGCCACTTTGCCGACCGCTTTTGGAAGGCGCGCTATTCCGTGCGCGCCGCACCCATCTTGCCCCGAAGCGGACAGTCCTCCCTCCGGAAGCGCCAATCTCTATCGTGAATGGTTTATCGACGAATCCCGGCTCGATCACGGCATGGAAAAAGCTTTGTCAGGCTGCGAAGCAGCCAACAAATATATGAAAAAAGCCATCATCCCCATCGTCGCCGTCCTTGCACTGGCCGCGGCCGCTTGGTCGTTTGGCCCGTCCCTGAAGCACAAAAGCGATCCCAGGACAGGCAAGTTTGTCGAGGATTCGGACAGCCTGATTCTCGGTTTGCAACAGTACAAGGAATTCATGGGCAGCTATCCCAACGGGACGCTCGTTGATATTTCGCGCGCCTTGTCCGGGCAATCGACACAGGGAGAAAAGCGCGTGGTGATTCTTGTGGCGCGAAAAAGCGAACTCAACACCAAGGGCGAAATTGTCGATGCATGGGGAACGCCCATCCAGATTTTCTACTCGCAGAACGGAATCCTGATTCGCTCGGCAGGCCCAAACAAAGTTTTTGAAGACAGCAAGAGCGCGACCTCGGACGACCTGTTTCGCTCAAGCTAAACTTTCTTCCACGCCGCGACGAACATTCCGTTGCCGCCCGAGTCCTGCGGCCAAAACCAAAGCTGCCGCGCGGATTCGTTTGGCGTAAATGGATTATTTACCTCCAACGGCTGAAAATCTTTCCGTTCCTTCTGAAAATATTCGGCAACGCCCGTGGTTTCCTCGCGCGACAGCGTGCAGACCGAATAGATTAATTTTCCGCCCGGCTTGACCGAGTCCGCCACCTGCAACAATAAGCCGCGTTGGATCGCCGCCAGTTCGTTCACATCATTCGCCGAAGTCGTCCAGCGCGCCTGCGGATTGCGATGCCATGTCCCAATCCCGCTGCATGGCGCGTCCACCAATACGCCGTCGAATTTGGTTTTCGTCGGCAGTTTTTTTCCTCCATCCCACAAGGCAGCCCGGTAATTGAACACTTTCGCTCGCGCCGTTCGTTGCTTGAGGCGTTTTAATCGCCATTCGGCCCGGTCACTTGCCCAGATCAATCCTTTATTCCCCATCAGCTCAGAAAGATGGAGCAACTTCCCGCCCTCGCCCGCGCAGGCATCCCACCAGGTCTCGCCAGATTTCGGAGCGCAAATCACTCCGACCGCTTGCGAGCTGATGTCCTGCAATTCAAAATCGCCGTCCTGAAATTCGGGCGAGCGAAACAAATCCTCCGGTCCGCGATACTGGACGGCGTCAGAAAGCAGCATGTTCGGCACAAGCAAACTATAGCCCAGCGCCTCGGCAATCCGGGCTGCCTGATTCCGTTTCGTCCTCAACCAAAGCTGCGGCTCCTTCTGCAAGGCACGCAGCCATTCAGACGAAACTCCCACATTCTCTTTCGCCCATGCGGGAATCGCCTTGGACAACAATTCGCCCTCGGAAAATCTTTGGGGATCACGCGTGAATCTTTCGGCCAGTTCCTGCGCGACAAATATGTTTCCAGCCAAAGGCTTCTGCGGATCAAGCCAGCCGAACCAGCGAAAATAAGTGAAAACCGTCCGGCTGATTTCACGCGTGTCGCTCCGTGACAAAGCAGTCTGCCGTTTAAGTTCCACCCGCAAAACCGAATCCGCCGGATGTTCGCGATCCGACTTGGTGATAATTTCCGCGGCGATTTTTAAGAGACGCTGCGGAGCGCGGACGTTCTCGTCCCCGTGTTTATTAGGAGAATCGTTTTTCATCGGGCCTCGCGGACGAGAACGTCCCCGCTCCTTCCTCTACACAGCTGCCACCAATTGCCGAAGCACGAATGGCAGAATTCCGCCGTGCTGGTAATAGTCGATTTCGATTGGGGTATCGATTCTACAGGTCACGGAAATCTCCTCGGATTTTCCGTGGGCTCTCGTGATGCGGAGTTTTAAATCCTGCTGCGGACGGATGGTCGAATCGAGGCCGACCACGTCATACGTTTCCGTGCCATCGAGTTTCAAAGACTGGGCCGACGCATCGTCTTTGAACTGCAGCGGCAGCACGCCCATGCCGAGGAGGTTTGAGCGATGAATCCGTTCAAAGCTTTGCGCCACCACCACGCGCACCCCGAGAAGCTTCGTGCCTTTCGCCGCCCAGTCGCGCGAGCTGCCGGTGCCGTATTCGTGCCCGGCGATGACGATGAGCGGCGTCCTTGTCTCCGCGTATTTCATCGCCGCGTCGAAAATGCTCATTTGTTCGCCGGCCGGCTGGAAAATAGTCACGCCGCCTTCAACACCCGGCACCATCAAATTCTTGATCCGCACGTTGGCGAATGTGCCGCGTGTCATGACGCGGTCGTTTCCGCGACGCGAACCGTAGCTGTTGAAATCCACAAAGTTGACCCCCTCGTCCATCAGATATTTTCCCGCGGGAGAATTTTTCTTGATGCTGCCCGCCGGTGAAATGTGGTCCGTCGTGACACTGTCCCCAAAAATTCCCAGCGGCCTCGCGCCGCGAATTTCCGCAATGTCAGCCGGCTTCAATTGGAAGTCCGCGAAGAAGGGAGGCTCCTGGATATAAGTGCTCTTGCTGTCCCATTCGTAAACGTTTCCCACGCTGCTCGGAATCTCGTTCCATTTCGGATTTTGCTCCGCAAAGTCTGAATAAAGCTTCTGGAAAATTTCCGGACGGAGCGCCGACAACATTTGTCCGCGCACCTCGGCGAGGGTCGGCCAAAGCTCTTTGAGAAAAACGTCCTTGCCGTCCGACCCCTTTCCGATGGGCTCAGTGGTCAAATTAATATCGATCCTCCCGGCCAGCGCGAAGGCCACCACGAGCGGTGGCGACATCAGAAAATTCGCCTTGATGCTTTGATGAACACGCGCCTCGAAGTTGCGATTGCCCGACAAAACGGAAGCGGCCACCAAATCGTTTTTGGTCACGGTGTCCTCGATCTGCGTCGAGAGCGGGCCAGAATTTCCGATGCAGGTGGTGCAGCCGTATCCGACAAGGTTAAAACCAATCGCGTCGAGATATTTTTGCAGGCCGGCTTTCTCAAGGTAATCACTGACCACGCGCGATCCCGGGGCGAGCGAGGCCTTGACGAAGGAATTGGGTTTCAATCCTCGCTCCACCGCTTTTTTCGCCACTAAACCCGCGGCCAGCATCACGCTCGGATTACTCGTATTGGTGCAACTGGTGATCGCCGCGATCAGCACACTACCGTGGCGAATTTCGCCTGCACTGATCGATGCGGCGGCCAGAACCGGTTTGGTAGTTGGCCGGTTATTTGCCATCTCCAATTCAGTCGTCGGGTTGGTATTTTGCTGAGCGGATTGGCGAAGCGAGACCGGTTCGTGACTCCCGCCGCCCGTGGAAACGAGGCTTTCCGGGCTCTCGATGCGAAAGACTTTTTCCAAATCGTCGGCGGGCTTATTAAATCCATTTTCGCTGACCGGCTTTGAAAACGCCTTGACGAATTCATCCTTCAATTTCGGCAGCTCGATCCGGTCCTGCGGCCGTTTCGGCCCGGCCACGCTCGGGACGATGGTGCCCAAATCCAATTCGAGGCTGACGGAGTAAACAATTTCGCCCTTTTCCGGCATACCGAAAAGGTTCTGGGCGCGATAATAATTCTCGTAAAGCTTGCAGTGCTCTTCGCTTCTACCGGTGGCGCGCAAATAATTTACCGTCTCCTGATCGATCGGAAAGAATCCCATCGTCGCGCCGTATTCCGGCGCCATGTTGGCAATCGTCGCCCGGTCCACCACCGCCAGCGCCGCCGCGCCCGCGCCGTAAAACTCCACAAATTTTCCCACTACTTTTGCTTTGCGCAGAACTTGTGTAATAGTCAGCGCGAGGTCAGTCGCCGTTACGCCTTCATTCAATGCGCCGGTCAGATGAACACCCACCACATCCGGGGTCAGGAAATAAACGGGCTGACCCAACATGCCCGCTTCGGCTTCAATGCCGTCCACGCCCCAACCGACGATGCCAAGGCCATTGATCATTGTGGTGTGCGAATCCGTTCCCACCAGCGTGTCCGGATAATAAAGTGCTGCCCGCGTCTCGCTGGGAGTTCCGGATTCTGCCGGCGAGGCGCTGGGAGCACGTTGCAAGACACCCTTCGCCAGGAATTCCAGATTCACCTGGTGAACGATGCCGATCCCAGGCGGAACGACTTTGAAAGTTTCAAACGCCTGCATGCCCCATTTCAACAACTGGTAACGCTCACGGTTCCGGCGGAATTCCACATCGAGGTTTTTCATCATGGCGTCGGCTGTGCCGGAAAAATCGACCTGCACCGAGTGGTCCACCACCAAATCAACCGGCACGAGCGGCTCGATCATTTTCGGAATCCGGCCCATGCGGGCGACCGCAGAGCGCATTGCCGCCAGATCAACCAGCAATGGAACCCCGGTAAAATCCTGCAAAACGATTCGCGCGACCACGAACGGAATTTCCTCGGTGCGGCGTCCCATCGGATCCCAATTGGCAAGCGCTCTGACGTTTTCCTCGTCCACTTTCTTGCCATCGCAATTCCGGAGAACCGATTCGAGAACCAGCCGGATGGAGAGGGGGAGTTTTGAAATCGCCCCGATGCCAGCCGTTTCAAGAGCGGGCAGCGAGTAGAACGAACCTTGTTTTCCGTTGCCGAGGTCAAACTTTTGCAGAGAGTTAAATAGATTGTGCGTATACATAAACGATGCCGCCACCACTGCGGGATTTCAGCGGATATTGAAAATGCGGGTTCGAGGAATTGGTGTCAAGGACGGCAGCGCGCGTTTCAAAAAACGAATCAATCGCCACATTCGGGACGAGGAACTCGCGCTCATCTCCGCTCTTCCTCGGCAGAGTCGGCCCGTTCGTTCTAAATCGAGTCAGGCCGCGCGCGAGTGCCGGTGCGCATGGAGTTCAGGGCGAATTCTAAGCAGCCTGCCTTTGGAACGGGTGCTCTCCGGCAAGTTGTAGCTAGGGGAATTCCAATGGCGACGTTTGCTATGCAAAATTTTCCTCATGCGCTCGCGGGCCTGAACGGTGTGTTCAGCGCAATAAACGCCAAGCGCAGGCTGACCGCAAGTGAGGCAAATCCCACGGGATTTCTTGCGCAGCATGTGGATTTGCTGACGGGACATGGGCGATCCATCCGCCTTCACCAGCCGGGAATATTTGTCCACGATCTTCTTTCGACTCCAGGGTTTTGAATCTTTCAAAATCAACTTCTCCTTCGGGAAAAAGTATAATCCATTTCGAACAAAATGCGAAGGAGGCTGGAGAGTTTTTCCTCAAAACTGCACGTTCACTCGACAGCACTGCTTCGATCAGGCTTTCGGCGATTTTTTACCCAGGCAGGCAAACCAATTGATCGAGACGAATTTCTGATAGCTTTTTGTTTCGCACACTTCGAGCCCGCAACTGGCCGCTTCGCGTTTCAGTTTCCAGTGGCTGACAGTGCCGCGCTGTTTTTTCTTTCCCGCAAACTGGTTTTTTATTTGCAAGCGAAGGTGGGTGAAGCTGAAGGGATGATAGAAGGAAAT
>JBDSIW010000231.1:0-2563 GCA_039917795.1 Verrucomicrobiota bacterium
CGTTCAGCGCGCTGGAAGGCGGTTACAGCAAAGCGTTGCCGGAATTGATCTTGGCGTATTTGAAGGGGCTAAATGGAATTTAATCTAGGCTTCATTTTTTCGGTGATGCTTCTTTCGATTGCCATGGCAATCGCCCTTCTAATTCCAGTTGCAGTGAAAAGCTGAGGAACGTTCGAATGGCCACAATGGCCCCGAGAATGCCGACATTCAACAACGTTGGCGCAACAGCCACTGTGCGAATGATGTCGCCTGCGACTAGAAATTCCAATCCCAGCAAAATAGCGCGACCTAGATTCTGGCGATATGTCCGATAGGCGTCCGGCAACTCTTTCCCCCGCAAAATTAGGAAGAATCCAATCGTAGCCCCTACCGCGCCCAACACGATGATCATTACCCCGGCGGCATCTATGGATTTCCCCGCCATCTCCACAATGCGTGTGTAATTCTGATCCATAAGGGTCGTTCCCATTTTATCTTTTAACATTGCAGACTTTTCAAATTGCTCAACCGCCTGCGCCAGAAGTCTTGCCCCGCTTTCCTCACCTCGCCATAGTTCGGCCTCTTGAAAATTCTTGTCGCCATCACCGGAGCCAGCGGCTCGCTCTATGCCCAGCGGCTCCTCGATAACCTCGATCCTGGCGCGCACGAAATCCACGTCGTGATGAGTAATTACGCGCATCAGGTCGTCGCGGAAGAATTGCCGGATGGATTGAAACTGCGAGACGGTGTGAAATTGCATTCGCTCAAAAGCATGAACGCGCCCTTCGCCAGCGGGTCCAACCCGCCCGACGCCATGATCGTCATTCCCTGCACGATGGGAACGCTGGGACGCATCGCCCACGGCTTGAGCGAGGACGTTTTGCTGCGCGCGGCGGACGTGGTTCTGAAGGAGAAAAGGAAACTGATCCTCGTTCCGCGCGAAACGCCGCTTAGTCTGGTTCACGTGAAAAATCTTGAACTTCTTATCCTCGCGGGCGCGACCGTTCTCCCGGCGAACCCCATTTTCTACACGCATCCCAAAACGATTGTTGAAGTCATTGACACTGTGGTGGCAAGGGTATTGGACCACATTGGTGTTTCGCAGAAGCTCGTTTCACGCTGGCAGGAGGAGAACGATTGATGAGCCGCGGAGACGCAGAAACCCAAAAAATCTTTCCTCAAGAATTTGGGTTCATCGAATTCCTAGAGACTACAGTTAATTTTTTTCTCCGCGCCTCCGCGTCTCCGCGGTAAAATCTTTTCAATGTTCTCAACCATCGCCAAGTGGTGCTCGTTCGTAAAATTGTCCCACACAGTTTTCGCGCTGCCCTTCGCGCTCGCTTCCATGATCGTGGCCGCGCGCGCTCATCGCGGCTGGCCAGGCTGGAGGATTTTTTTGCTGATCCTCGCGGCGATGGTTTGCGCCCGGACTTGCGCGATGGCCTTCAACCGAATCGCTGACTGGAAATTTGACGCGAAAAATCCGCGCACCGCCGGTCGCCATTTGCCTGCCGGGCAAATCTCCCTCGCCAGCGCGTGGTTTCTTTGCCTGTTGAGCGGCGCGGGATTAATCGTGGCTTCCTATTACCTGAATCCGATTTGTTTTTACCTGTCACCTGTGGCGCTGTTCTTTGTCTGTTTTTATTCCCTGACCAAACGCTTTACCGATTTCACGCACGTCTTTCTTGGAATTGCTCTGGCGCTCGCGCCCATTGGAGCATGGTTGGCGGTAAAAGGTGAATTTACCTTTTCGCCGATGAAGGAAAGTTTCTTTCTGCCGATGCTCATGGCCATCGCGGTGGTTTTCTGGCTGGTCGGATTCGATTTAATCTACGCGATTCAGGATCATGAATTTGACCGGGAACAAAAACTGCATTCGCTCGTGGTGCGCTGGGGCGTCAATAACTCGCTGAGCGCCGCGTTTCTTTCCCACATGATCATGATGATGATCCTTCTCGTCTTTGGTTTGCTCTCCGGTTTTCGGCTGGCTTACATCATTGGAATCGTTCTCATCGCTTTTTGTCTGGTGCTGGAACATTGGCTGGCGCGAAGGCGCAGCTTGAATTGGGTGCAGGACGCCTTCGTCCGGTTGAATGCCGTGGTCAGTCTGGTTTTTCTGGCCGTGACCGCGACGGAAGTCGTCTTCCCGTTTTTCAAAATGAAATAAATCTTGCAGCATGGGCTGCGAAAAGATTTTCAATTTGTTTTTCTCGACCAATCCAGTTTGGCGTCCAACAATCGGTGCGTCCCAAGAAATCCCTTCGCACCCATATGACAAAAGGATTTATTTACCTGGCGCTCCTGGTTTCGGTTGCCTTCGGGAGTGGATATTGGGTGGCCCAAAAAAAGGCGGCGCAGCTCAAATCGCCCGAGAGAAAAAATTTAATCGGAGCCAAATTGGACCCCGCGCGGGCACGTTTGACCTTGCCGCCCGTCAAACCAGGAAAGCGCGAGCCGAAATCGATCGCCGCCCTGCCTACCGGAAAAAGCAAAGCAACCATCGAAGAGATTGAAGCGAAGATCAAAGAAATGGCAGGCGCTGGGATTTATGGGAACACGCGTCGCTTCGGGGAATGGCAGAATT
>JBDSIW010000232.1:0-3262 GCA_039917795.1 Verrucomicrobiota bacterium
GCGGGGTGATGTTGTGCTCCTTGTTATAGGCGATTTGTTTGGTGCGACGATACTCGGAGACGGCGAGAAACTTCTGAATGCTCTGTGTCATCACATCGGCGTAAAGGATGACTTCGCCGTTCAGATGACGCGCGGCGCGTCCGGCGGTTTGAATCAAACTCGTGGCGCTCCGCAAATAGCCTTCCTTGTCCGCATCGAGAATTGCCACCAGCGAAACCTCCGGCAGATCCAAACCTTCGCGAAGCAGATTGATCCCGATCAGCACGTCGAATTCCCCTTTGCGCAGTGATCGCAGGATTTCCACGCGTTCGATCGCATCAATTTCACTGTGCAGATAGCGTACATTGATCCCGACATCGCGAAGGTAATCGGTCAATTCCTCCGCGGTGCGTTTGGTCAAAGTCGTGACGAGAATTCGTTCTTTTAGCTCGACGCGTTTTCGCGCCTCGTTGATCAAATCGTCGATCTGTCCTTTCAGCGGCTTCACCGTGATTTTCGGATCAATCAAACCGGTCGGTCGGACGATTTGTTCCACGATGCGGCCTTTGGACCATTCAATTTCCGTCGGCGCGGGCGTGGCGCTGACGTAAATGGTTTTGTTCTGGTGCGATTGAAATTCGAGGAAGTTGAGCGGGCGATTATCCATCGCACTGGGCAGACGAAAACCGTGCTCAACCAAAACTTCCTTGCGCGAGCGGTCGCCCGCGTACATCCCGCCGATTTGCGGAATGGTGGCGTGGGATTCGTCAATCACGAGCAGGAAACCTTCCGGCAAAAAATCCAGCAGCGTATTGGGAATCGAATTGGGCGGCCGGCCGCTGAGATGGCGCGAATAATTCTCGATGCCGGAGCAGAAACCCATTTCCTCCATCATTTCCAAATCGTATTCCGTCCGCATTTTGATCCGCTGCGCCTCGATCAGTTTCCCAACCTTTTCAAACTGCGCGATGCGGTCGCCGAGTTCTTCGCGAATGGTAAGAATGGCGCGCTTGGTCTTGTTCTCGGTGGTGACGAATTGTTTCGCCGGATAAATCACGGTGGAATGATGATTCTCCAGCGTGTTGCCCGTGAGCGGATCGAACCGCGTAATGCGCTCAATCTCTTCCCCAAAAAATTCAATGCGCAATCCTTCCTCCGAATGCGACGGGCGAATCTCGACCGTGTCGCCGCGCACACGGAATTCGCCGCGCTCGAACGCCACATCGTTCCGCGAATAAAGCAGGCTGACAAAACGGCTGAGCAATTGTTCCCGCGACATCTGCATGCCGACGTGGATGCCGACGACAAGCGCCTCGTAGTCCTCGCGGCTCCCGATTCCGTAGATGCACGAAACGCTGGCCACGACGACGACATCCCGCCGCGAAAAGAGCGAACTCATGGTCGAGAGCCGCATCCGCTCGATCTCCTCATTCACGCTGGAATCTTTCTCGATGAATGTGTCGGTGCGCGGGATGTAGGCCTCGGGCTGATAGTAATCGAAATAGCTGACAAAATACTCGACGGCGTTCTTTGGGAAAAACCCTTTGAACTCGGAGTAAAGTTGCGCTGCCAGAGTCTTGTTGTGCGAGATGACCAGCGTGGGCCGCTGCACATTCTTGATGACGTTTGCGATAGAAAAAGTTTTTCCAGAACCCGTCACGCCGAGCAGGGTTTGGTGCTTTGCACCGGACAAAAATCCCTCGGTCAATTTGGCGATGGCCTGAGGTTGGTCGCCGGCAGGCTGGTAAGAGGAAACGAGTTCGAACATTCGCGCTCAACTTACGGAGTGGAACGGGAAACGTCAAAGCGCGGCAATGTGTCAGTTGGCTTTAAGGGTGGGGCGAGCGTCCTCGCGAGCCCACTCGATCTCACGACTGGATCCACAGCGCCTCGTCAGGTGCCTCGCCCCACCAAACTTGCTGCGAGCCGGTGAGCCGGAGCGACGCGCCCTGCCAACCGGAGTAATTCCACCGGGCTGGTCTTCGCGGGAAGCACTATATTTCTCCACTGGAAAAGGTTTTCCTTTCGAGCAATGCCGTGCCTGCGAACTTCAGCACACACAAATTTGCCGGGTTGCCCACCTCCAAACCGTGGTTCAAGCCAACCAACTGTGCGGGTGCCGTGGAAAAACGGGGCCAGACTTCCCACCACGGGCGATTCAACATTTCAGCCGCGCGAAAAATTCCATCGATCGGCTTCAGCGCCGAGCCCGCGAAGTTCGTTTTCCCGGGCTGTCGCACTATCTGATCGGCTCCGACTTCCAGTTCCATGCTGGCCAATTTATATTTTCCCGGTGGCGCGCCGGCCGCGGACATCGCATCGGTCGTGTAGTAAATGTTTCCTCCCAACACGCGATGCACCAATCGAAAGAGGGCAGGGGAAACATGGATTTTATCCGGGATCAAACTCACGGTGAGAGTCGGTGTTTCGAAAACGCGCCAGAGAATGTTGTCGTGGCGATCGAGTTCGCGCGGACAGCCGTTGCCCAAATGGGTGAAACCCTTCGCGCCCGCCATCGCAGCCTCGCGCAATTTCTCAGCCGACGCGTTCGTATGCCCCAGGCTGATGGTGATGCCGAGTGATTTTGCCAGCGCTATGGCTTCTATCGCACCTGCTCGTTCCGGGGAAACAGTCATGAACAGCGGATCGTCTCCCGTGATCTCGCGCAATTCGCGAATGTGTTTGGGTTTAGGATCGAGCATGAACGCCGGATTGTGCGCCCCATGAAATCCCGGTTGATCCGAAAGAAACGGACCCTCGATGTGCCAGCCGGCGATGGCGTTTTGCAATTCCACATTCTTCGCGCGAACCGTTTTCAAATGCCCCAAGCGCGCGGTCAATTTCCGCCAGTCATCCGTGATCAAAGTCAGAAAATACTGCGCGCAACAGTCGCGTCGAAGCTGGCGCGTCGCGGAGAGCAAATCCGTCTCATTCAAATCGTCTTGCTGGAAATCGATCCCGCCGTACCCATTGACCTGTAAATCAAATAGCGCCGGGGCAATCGATAAGTTCTCCGGTGCGACCGGAATCTTCTCGACGTGAGTGATCGTCCCATTTTTCCAGCGCACTCGCACCGGTTTGCCAGTGGAGAAATGTTTCGCGGAAATTTCGCCTTCGCTCATCGCCAGATTGTTAACCACAATCGAAAGCGAATTCACTCGAATAAAATGAGCGTGCGTCAACGGTCATTCATTCGTATCGGTGTCCCGGTAGTGGCTCAATTTGAGTGGAGATACGGTGTTGTTGGATCAAGTGTTTTATTGAGTGGATCAAGTGGGTGAGG
>JBDSIW010000233.1:0-2747 GCA_039917795.1 Verrucomicrobiota bacterium
CCGCGCTCGCAACCGCGGCCCGAATTGTCCCAATGTCGAAGGGTTTGTTGAGGTAATCGCAGGCACCAAAACGAAGGGCTTGCCGGGCGGTTTCAATCGTCTCGTAGGCCGTCAGGATGATGACCTCGATGCTGGCATCGACCGCTTTTAGTTTCCCGAGTAGTTCAATGCCCGACATTCCAGCCATGCGGATGTCAGAAATCACCGCGTCAATCGGGTTCTGCTGAGCGAACTCCACCGCTTTTGCCCCGCTTTCCGCGAGCAGGATGTTGTAATCATCCTTGAAAACCACCCTGAGCGATTGTCGCGGCCCTTCCTCGTCGTCAACGATCAATAAGGTGCATTTGCGGCGAGGAACGGCGGACGGGCTCATCGTATCGCCCGCTGCTTCGCTAAAAAATTGAGTGGACATGACAATTGATTCGCTCGAAATCTCAACGCACAGCCCGGCGCGTGACGCAATAGATTCTGCAACAAGGATTGGATGCTAGTGAAACCATATTTGCTCACAAGTGTAAACACTCCATGCATCAATGGACACCGTTCTTGGATTTGCTGGCTCCGCTCGGGGCAGGCCCTCCTGCGGGAATGGAAATTCGCACCAAGCCGGATTGGCCGAGCGCCGGGTTGACGATTTCGAGTTCGCCATGATGGGTATCGACGATTTTTTGCGTGACGGTTAAACCCAGCCCCAACCCGACATTGCGCGTGGTGAAAAATGCTTCCGGAACCTTTTGTGCCGTTTCCGCTGAAAAGCCGGATCCATTATCCTGAACTTCGATGGAGATTTTCCCAAGCGCATCGGTCGCCAGGCGCGTGCGGACGCCGACGCGAGCATCAGACGGATTAGCCTGGAGCGCGTTGAGCATCACTTCGGCCAGTGCGTGTTTCAAGGCCGCCCGGTCCCCTTCCACGATAATCGGCTGCGCGCCCTTATCGTATTTCAACTGGGAGGATTTTATCTGCTGATGCTTTTTGGCTTCCTGGAATGCTTCTTCGATCAATGGCTCCAAAGGAAAGGATTCGTTGGAAAGAATGGAATCGCGGGCGAGAAACCGCATTTGGTTTACAAGCCGGCCTACGCGCTTGACCCCATCGGCGAGCGCGACATCGAGTGAAGCGCGAAATTCAGGATCCTTGTATTGGTCCGCCAAAAGCTGCTGATGCGTGGAAATAGGAACCATGGCGTTGCCAATTTCATGGGCGAGGCGATCTGCCATCGTTTTTACCAAACGGAGGTTGGCTGCTTCAATTTCGAGCTTTTGCAACTGCTCGCTCTTGGTGTGGTCTTCCAGCATGAGCAGGGCAGAATTTGGCAGCACCGAGTTCTCCGCCTGAAATGGAACGATGGTTACGTGGTAAATGGCCTCGGGGTTATCCAAGGGGCTGTATCGGAACGTGGCCACGGCCGTGCCCGTTTTTAAAACCTGGTAAACTTTGCTGCCCAGCATCTGGGGCAAATCGCTAAATTCCAATTCTGCGTTCCTTCGTCCGGGCGCGGCGAAATATTTGCGCGCCATCTTGTTCACATGCAGCAAAGTTAAATCGCGATCTACCACGATACACGCGCTGCTGAGCTGGCGCAGAATATCGGCCATCATCTCGTGGTTGGCCGAAAGCTGGTCGTGCAGGGAGATGTTTTTCACCGCGAGACCGACCTCCTCGAGCAAATGAAAAATCAATTCCAACTCGGCATTGCTCATCGATTCGCCGGTTAAACGCCCGTCGAACGCCGCAATCCCCACCAAATCCTCCCGATCCAGGATCGGAATCGCTACTTCGGCGCCTAGCAGTTCAAACTCCTTTTGAATTTCGGGATCCATCTGCGCATCCATGCTGCCGCGCCGCAGAATTTTTCCATTTCGAAAGAGATGACGGCCCATGCCGCTGGCAAAGGATAATTGAAAATGCTCGAGCAACCCGGCAGACAATCCAATGGCGCAGGCAGAACGCAACCGGCGTCCTTCGTTCGTGGGATTTTTACCAAGCGCAGAACCCGGTTGACGCAAAAAGATCGAGGCTCGGTTGACGCCCACCAATTCACGCAGGAAAAGCAAAAATTGTTTGAGCATCGCTTCCGCGCAAAGAGAATGGGTAAGAATCGCTGAGAAATTTCGCAAGACCTCCAAGGCTTGAAACGCCTTTTGCCCACCTTCGACCGGCTTGGTAAATTCAGGCTGGCGTGGAATAGGCGTCGAAATTCTCGAATCCACTTTGGAAACCGGCACGGACCAGATGCGATCAAGCAATGTGTTCAACAATCGGGGACGAACCGGTTTGGTCAAGATGTGGCTGACACCATGAAGGTACGCTTCTTCTTCCCACTCCCAATTCGCTGAATTTGCACAAAGAAGAATTGGGCAATTCGGGAGCGAGCAACGCAGCTTTTCGATCACCCAAATCCCCTGCACATCGGTCAGGTCCACATCAATAATGCAAACATTGATAAGACCATGAATCATCAACGGCTCCGCTTCTTCGCAACCAAACCGGTGAATGACTTTATATTGGTCGGCGCTAACACTCTCCCGGATGACGTTCGCTAAATCAGGATGCTGGGCCAAAACAAGAATTGTTTTCATCAGGCTTTTTTAACGATCAATCCTTGCATTAAAAATGAATCATGGAAACCACTAGAAAAAATTACAATTTCCCCCGCATCATAGCAACGCTATTCCCAAAATCCTGACTCGACCTCCCTAAAGAATCTTACTTTCCGGGCTCAGAGCCGTTTAACTTTCCCCAGT
>JBDSIW010000234.1:0-9250 GCA_039917795.1 Verrucomicrobiota bacterium
GCAGCGAAAGGCTGAAAGCGATATTCTTCGGGCCCGCCCGCCGAGTAACCGGAACCGTAACTGCCGATGACGCGCTCGGACCAGGTGCTGCCGTTGCGCTCGCGATAGAGCAAGTCACGTCCGCGCCAGGCGATAAAACCAAGTTTACCGTTGGGCGCAAATTGCAGGGTGTTGAATCCCTCTCCGGCCACGAAAACGTTGTTCTCCAATTGAGAAAGATCAGAGGTCGGTGCCGGGGCCGGAGGGGGTGTAGGCGTCGGAGCGGGCGCGGGTGGAGGAGTTGGCGTTGGAGAGGGATTTGGCGTCGGTGGAGGTGTCGGCGTTGGAGCTGGTTGGCTGGGACTTGGATTTGAAATCGGCTTCGAAGCCTCGTGCGTTTTAACCGCAAATCGCTGAACGACCACCATGCGCTTGGCGGCGACCACCAGATATTTAGACGCAATCACTGTGTCGGGGTTGGTATCGGCGCCTTTCAAGGCAGCCGTCAACAAATCGATATTCTTCAATTTTACCGGGCGAAGATTGGCGGGGAAAACCAGTGCGGCTTTGGTCGCGGTAAACGCGTCGTAATATTTGTTCACGACCGACTGGAGGCCGGCGTCGAACACATTTGATATGCTGGTCTTGTTCAATGTGCTGGCGACGAGTTCAAGCGTCCGCGTGTGATTGAGCAGGTTGGTGGACGAATCACGATCGATCAGAAACAGAGATCTCTTGAGAGACTTGGCGAGCTTCTTATTTGGAGCCGCAGAGTTGGTAGCCACCGAAACCTGGCTCGAGATCTGGCCGCGAAGATCATTGAAGTAAGCGGGCATGCTGGCTGCGGGAAGTTTTTGCGCAAGGAAGGCGCACAGAAAAAGGAACACAGAAATTTTCATCATCGTTTATTTTTTTTATTGCAGCGAACCTTTGCCCGCCCTGGTTTGCCTTAGTAGGAGAATGCGTGATCGGCGCATAATGTTTTCTTCTGAAAACGACCTAAGGTTTCTTCCTCCCTTCTGGAAACAAGGTGCCAACCATCTCCAGTGAGCTTGCGAGCGTCAATGGAAATTTTCCTTTTATTTTTTTGATCAAACCGGAGTCATTTAGCGTCTTAGCGCCGATGTGCGGGAATTGGATCGAACGAAGAATCCTAGGCTCGACGAATGAGTTTCGCCGAGAACCAACCGACGAGGACAATTGCGGAGAGGACGATCCAATTTCGGCTGTTGCCGTAAGCAATGGGGAAGTGATTGCTGATCATGATAAAAACTGTCGGCACCGCCATGAACGTGTTTTGCTTCGAGGCGTTTTTGGCGCGTTTGGCTTCGGAGGCATCGGGAGTTTTCCCTTCTTTCAACGCGGCCACCATCCTTTTCTGCGCGGGCAAAATTCGCATCCAAACGTTGGCGACCATAATTGTCCCGAACATCGCGCCCAGTTGAAGGAATGCGGCGCGCCCCGCGAAATAACGGGCAAGAAACCAACTGGTTCCGGCAATAACGATGAATGATAACGTTGCGCCAACGAATTCGTTTTTGAACAAGCGCCCCAAAATTAGATCGTAAAAAAGCCAGCCTCCGATCAACAAACCGACGCTCAAGGCAATGGCGGCGTGGTTCGAGAGGCGCGATTCCTCCGCGTTGAGGAGCAAGCCGCCCATATAATAAACCACGATGAACAGCGTCATGCCGCTCATCCAGGTGAGGGCGGCTTCCCAGCGAAACCAGTGAAGATTGAGAGGCAAGGGTTGCGGCGCCTTCTGTTTTTCCACCCGATAAAACCCGCCACTGTGGACCATCCAGACCGGTTCGCCCTTTTCGTTGGCGCTCTTTTCCAATTCCGTAAAACGCCCGTCGAGCCAGGTAAAAAAATAAGTCGTCCCGACCCACATGATTCCCGCGAAGACGTGAATCCACCGGATCACGGCGTCCAGCGATTGGTTCAAATCAGCGTTCATGCGTGTTTCAAAATTCTTCTCGCGCAAGAGTCGGGCGCAGGCGGGGCGCGTCTCCGGCCCTCCAAAGCACGAAATTCATCGCTGCACATAATCGGCGCTTGACCGTGCGTTTTCAAAGTTTTATTTTCCGCACCATGAATTTAGCGCTGCAATTTGGAGTCGCCCGACCGGTCGTCGTCGTAAGTGACGATGCCGCTGGGTCTTGTCGCGCATAACGCCACTTTCGACAAAAACCCACGGCTGGAAACGGTCGTGGGTTTTTTTTATTCGCCGCGTCACCAGTCAAACTTGAGGATGATCATGAGTACAATAACGAAATTGAAAAAGAAAACGGTCCGGCGCGAAATCGGCCAGGCGATGAAAGGCTGCGATATCCTGGTCGAGGCTTTGGAGCGCGAAGGTGTGGAAGCGATTTTCGCTTACCCGGGTGGCGCGAGCATGGAACTCCATCAATCTCTGACCCGCTCGAAAATTCGCACCATTCTCCCCCGCCATGAACAAGGCGGTTCCTTTGCCGCGGAAGGTTACGCGCGGGCAAGCGGCAAGGCGGGGGTTTGCATGGCGACGAGCGGACCGGGCGCAACGAATTTGATCAGCGCGATTGCCGACGCCTACATGGATTCCATCCCGCTGGTTTCGATCACCGGCCAGGTGCCGCAAGCGATGATTGGCAAGGGCGCTTTTCAGGAAACGGATTTCTTCGGCATGACTCTGCCAATTGTGAAGCACAGTTATTTAATCACCGATATCAACGAAATCCCGCGCATTGTCAAAGAAGCATTTTACATTGCGCAGAGTGGGCGGCCCGGACCGGTGGTGATCGATTTTCCCAAAAATATTCAGCAACAAAAAGCACAGCCCGTCTGGCCTAAAGAAATTTCTTTGCGCGGCTACGATCCGGAGAAACGCGCGGACGACCTGGTGTTGAACGAAATCATCGGCTTGATCGAAAAGGCGGAACGCCCGGTTCTTTATTGCGGCGGCGGCTTCATTAGCGGAAACGCCAGCGCCGAATTACTGAAGTTCGCCGAGGCGACGCAGATTCCCGTGACCACGACGATCATGGGTTGCGGCGCCTTTCCGGAATTGCATCCGCTCTCGTTGCGATGGCTTGGCATGCATGGGACCGCCTACGCGAATTGGGCCGTGAGCGGTGAGTTCAAGCCGAAAAAAGATAAGAACGATTTGAACGAAATCCCGATCAGGATCAAGGACGGTGCGGATTTGCTGCTGGCCTTTGGTGTTCGTTTTGATGACCGCGTAACGGGCAAGGTGGAGAAATTTTGCGAAATCGGAACCGTTGTTCACCTCGATATCGACCAGTCCGAACACAACAAGAATCGCAAAGTGCAATTGCCCATCGAGAGCGACATCAAGTATGCGCTGACGCGTTTGAATGGAATGATCAAACAGCGGCCGATTCGCAAGGGGTTTTCCGCCTGGCACAAACAAATCGCTGAATGGAAAACCAAAGGCCCCTTGCGCTACGGCGTGACCGAGGAAGTGATTCGCTCCGAACACATGCGCGATCATCTGCAGGGCAAAGAGAGCGAAGTGATCCTCCCGCAGTACGCTATCGAATTGCTTTATGAATTGACCAGGGGCGAGGCGATCATCACGACCGGAGTCGGCCAGCACCAGATGTGGGCCGGGCAGTATTACAAATATAAATTCCCGCGCCAGTTCCTGACCAGCGCGGGCCTGGGCGCGATGGGCTACGGCTATCCCGCTGCGCTCGGCGCGAAGGTGGCTTGCCCCGACAAACAGGTGATCGACATCGACGGTGACGGTTCATTCCTGATGAATGTTCAGGAACTGGCCACCGCGCACATCGAAAAAATTGCCGCGAAAGCGATGATTCTCAACAACCAGCATCTCGGGATGGTCATGCAATGGGAGGATAACTTTTATGCGGGCAATCGTGGACACACTTATCTGGGCGACCCGGAAAACCGCCAGAAAATTTATCCGGATTACGTGACAATGGCTAAAAGCTTCAACGTCCCGGCGGAACGGGTGATGTTCAAGAAAGATCTCCGCGCGGCGATGCAACGAATGCTCGATTCCGAAGAACCTTACTTACTCGACGTGATCACGCCTTACACCGAACACGTGTTGCCGTTTATCAAGGCGGGGGGGACCGTCGCAGACATGATTTATTAGGAACCAGGTAGCACGAACAAAGCGTTTGATTTGGCGGAACAGGTGAAGTGACCTGCATATCAAACTATGTCGTCTGCACAGCCAAAAGTTTTACGACTCTGTCAGGTTCTGGCGGGTTTCTATATTGTTTGGTCCGCCTGGGCTTTTCTGCTTGTTCAACATCCTGAACTGAATCAAGGCGGTGTTCTCCGCGCTGCAGTTCGCCTGCTGGTTTGGACTGCTCCGGTTTTTCTGTACACCCGAATGTTTGAAAGTTCCGTCCTGGAGAATCTCGGCTTGCGCTGCGGGGTGATTAAAGGGGTTGCGATCGGCCTGGTCGGTTTTGTCGTAGTGCTGTTGCTCACAGTGGCGCAGCGGCGCTTTGTGATTCAGTTGACCTTGCCGCGCGATGCCGCGACCTGGCTGAATCCCATCTTCACCGCACCTCTGGCAGAGGAACTTCTTTTTCGCGGATTGGTCTTCAGAATTTTACGCGGACACTTTGGCGTTCTCGCCGGTTTCCTTGCCAGCGCTCTATTATTCTCTTTGGCCCACCTGCCCTACTGGTGGATTTCTGGAGACAAAACCGGCGTCGCGTTGTTGGTGGGACTGACTTCGATGTTTGCGTATGGGCTTTTTTTCGCGGGCTTGTATCAATGGTCAGGTTCACTTTGGTCACCGCTCATCTGCCACTGGCTCAATAATTTTTTGATGGTGTCTTTCGATTGAGGACGCGGCTGCACTTCGCCCATTTCTCTACGGAACCTCGACGTAGTTCAAATATCCGATGAACATTTCGTCGTAGGTCTGTTCGCCAAAACCAACCTTGCGATTCGGCAAAAGTAGCGTGTCACCGGTTTCATTGAAACCCTCCATCAATTCCGAGTTCTGGCCGGAGTTGTCCCATCCGCCGGTGCAAACAATGCGCGATCCTTTGGGAATATATTTGGGCTGCACCAGTCGATACGCCGTCTGCCAATGGAAAACGTAGCTCGGCACGGAGAGGAGAATTTCCCGGGCCGGAATGTGGCCGGCGGGATAAATCACTTCGTAATAGAACCAGGAACCACGCAGGTGCATGTGCGGATTCATTTCGTAGAGCATGATGTTCGTGGCCAGCGTCCCGCTCGCCGGGAATGAAGCATTGGTCTGATAAATTGCAGAATTTGCAGGAATGGAAAAGAACACATTGTAAGCCGATTTTGTCTGCAGCGGAAATTGTGGCGGCGACGAAGCGAGATAAAAACCGACTTCGGTCTGGTCCGTTTCCGGGGTGCCAGTCGTGATGTAATGCATTTGAAATTGAAACACCTGCCGGTTCGTTACCATCCGTCCGGTGTTCGGCGGAAACGCACTGGCCTGGACGCCCGGAACGTATCCGGCGAAGAACCCATCGATCCCCCCGCCGGCAACCGATCCATCCAACACCAAAGAATGATGGACGACTCGAATGTTTGTCGGGCGAACGACCGCCGCACGGAGCCAGACGTTGCTCGAAAAGGCCGTGTTCGTGACATTAAAATACCGGTAGTTTTGAATGCCTGACGCGGGGATGCTTTGGGCAGGGATGCGAAGTATGGCATCGGGCTGTCCCAGTTCAATCGGCCAGGCAAACGGGTAGTTGGTTGGAGTTGAAAGGTTGGCCAGCGGATCCGATTCGCTCACGTCTTTGACGGCGCCGTCATCAACCCATTGCACCAACTTTCTCGCTTCGTCAGGCGTCAACGAATAATTGTTGGTGAAAGCACCGTAAGCCGGGTCGGCTTTCCATGGTGGCATCCGGCCAGCGAGGACTTCATCGCGAATGAAAAGAGAGAAATCGTGGACGATTGAATAATTCGTCATCGACCAATACGCGATATTCCCCGGGCTATGGCAGCGCACACATTTGTTGGCAAGAATCGGCGCGATGTCCGCCGAATACAGGAGATTTGTATAACGCGGCGAGAATGGAATGTCACAACCAGCTGGCCGGGTGGCCGAAGGCGAAACAGCACTGTAGCCGCCCGCCAAAAAGCTGGCGATAGCGTTGGAAAGGTAATTCTGCGTCGTCGCCACACTATTGCTGCCGATACGATCATCGATGGCCCCGCGATAGAAAATCGAAAGATTTGTCGTGCTGACTGCGACCACTTCCGGCGTGGTGATTGAATTGTAGGCGTGGCCGACCAACTGGGCAGAGTCATGCAGAATGGGTGGTCCATTGCTGATACCAAGCGAAATGGCCTCCGCCAAAATGTTGGATCGATTGTCCAATGGAGAGGAATCGATCAGCCAAAACAGGACTTTCTGCTGGGTAAAGGTGTTCGTGAGCGCTTTGATCGCCGGAACCATGTCCCGGATTTTTGCGCAACCGTTCCCGGTAAAGATCAGGACAACGGCCCGAACGTTTGGATCTTTGAAATGATAATAGAGCGAACGGGAGCGCCCAAGATGATCGATCAGCCGAAAATCCGGCGCAAACTCGTAGGGCGGCGCATCCAATCGCCGGGCGCGATAGAAACGGTTGGGCGAAAGGACGGAAGTCGAGTCGAACCATGATTGCACGGAATTAGTCAACGGAAGCGTCAAAAGAAAATCCCATTGCCCCGTCGAAACGTTCGTGGAGCTTTCGATCACGTAAGCTGCTCCCACATCGCCGTTAAGACCAACGCGAGCCGACCCCGCACCGAAATCCAATTTCAAAAGAGGTGCCTGTCCCTTTACGTGAACCAGGACCAGAGTGAAAAATCCGACACAGAAACAGGCGACCTTCGCCCAGCATTTCAAAAACGAGCTTGGGGCGGAGGAAATCACACCGGACTTAGTACAGAAACATCCTCCGCCCCGCAATCAGCAATTTTCGGAAAAGGAAGCCGCACGACATAGGAATTTGATTTGGACTTCCTCCTTTCGTGCGGCTCGATTGCTTACACTTTGCAAACGCATTGCGCTTTTGACCCATCAAGGAGTCGCTTTGATCCTCATGAACAGCGTCTGAGGTGCAGCAGAAAAATCGAACGTGCGGCTCACGATGCCATCCGTGCCTGGAATGTCTTCGACAACTGTTTTCCAGTCAGTGGTGTTCAAGTCAGCGTTGGCGAGCAACTGGTAGTGTTTCAAAGCAGACCCTTGCCAGCGGATTTGAACGGTGCCTCGACCGACCGGCGTCACATCGATCACCTTGAATGTTTCCGCTGGAGCGAGTGGTTCACCAATGGCCCACTTCACCGTTCGGATGAAAATCAAACGACCAACCTCGGTCATTGAGGTGAAACAACGGCGTGCCCCGCCCGAGCCCTGATCGTTGACCATCCAATGAACCAGACGCTGGTGCGCCTTGTTATCGCCGAATGCGATCTGCCAGGGATGATCCGGATCAGCGCTGCCGTTAGCGAGTTGGGCTCCGATATCGGCGACGGCGAAACATGCCCGATTGGTATTGCCGCCCAACAATCCGATCACGGTCGTTCCGGGTGCAGCCAAGGAAGCATCAATGGTGGTCCAGGCATACTCGTAATTTGGCTTTCCTCCGAGCGGAACGTGGGAGTTTTCCTCGGGAAAAGGGTCGCGGAAAATTTTCACACGCCCTTGGGCATCCAACGGTATTCCCTGCATGATGGGATGATTCGTGGCAATCACCACCATATATTGGCTGGCTCCCTGATTCGGCTCCGTGTCCTTTACGTCGTCGCTGTTGTTAGCGCCGTGATACATATAAAGGCTGTTATGAGAAGGGCGACCGACATCACTGATGCATGAGTGCTCACCCATCATGATGGGAACTCCGTTGGTGTTAGGTGCCCCAATATCCGCAGAGCCACTGGTTCCCGAGTTGATAATAAGCGAGGCGTTAAAATTTGTATTCGATGGAAAGATATAAAACTCTGGATTTCCTGAAAGGCCCGTCACCGGATTTACTCTCGTAGGATTGAGTTCCACATCGATCAAGTAGCGACTGGAATATCCATTTTGCGCCAAAACAGTACTCATTGCGGCGTCACCGGGTGAAACCTGGCCAGGACCCTTGATGTCGTTCAGATCTCCTGAGCTCAAACTGATATCCTGACCAAAACGCGTGGTAATCAAAATCACGCCGTTGGTTGCCGCTTGGGTTTCCAATGGAATACTGGCGGTCGCAAGGAGAGCCAAGACCCCGGCACAGAAGAACTTGTTTTTCATACGTTTTTTTTAATTTTTGGGTGGTTAACATTGCCCCGGCAACACAGGGAAACAGAGCTGAAAGGCTCTGGTTGGTCCATCGGGTGTGAATTTAGCCTTTTAAAAATCTTGGATAATGTCAACTGAAAGTTTGTTTAGTGGGCTTTAAGCTGGAACAAATTGAACGAAAAGCTGTTTAAGTCTTAATTGAAGAAATTCCACTCCGGGTTTCCTTTCTCGAAAGATGCAGGGGCGGTTGGTTTCTTAGAGTGATTCTAAAATCGTCGCGTCCCTCGCTGTGCCTTGCGTTTAAGCTCTTCCGCCCGTGAAACGGAGATGTCGTTCAGCGTCGGAGTAGGAAGTTCGGCGAATCGCAAATGATTTTCGCGAAATTGAGAGCCTTTCCGACAACAATATTCTTCCCCGAGCCCAGAAATTTGAGGTTTTCATCGTTTTTCATCAAATTTGGGCGCAGCGCCGTTTTCCAAACCAACGAATTCGTCTGGCACGCAACGTGCGTCTCACAATTGGACACAATGTGCCAGAAATGCATAAAAATTGGAAATCAGCCGACAAATTCAAGGATCAGGGCAACCCATCCTTCAGAAATATATGAGATATCTATTAATTTTGCTCGTTTGTTGGGCTGGAGCCGTGGGGGCGAGTACGAATGCGACTTGGTGCCCGGACAATCGACTCTTGGACGCGGTCTGCCAAATTGAGTCGAGCGGGGGCAGGTTTGTCTGGGGGGACGGCGGGCGCTCTTTAGGTTATTTTCAAATTCAGAAAGCAGCATGGACCGACGTCTCGAAATGGCGTAAAAATCGAAATTTACCCGTCTATGATTATCGAGAAAACGTCTCGAATCCCCATCTCAATCGCATTTATGCAGCGGACTATTTCACCATTCTTCATGCCTCCTTAGAGGTTCAATACCGGAGGGAACCCACCGAAGGCGAACTGTATGCCGCTTATAACATGGGCCTGACCAACTTCAAAAAATGCAATTACAGCCTGCCGAATGTGAAT
>JBDSIW010000235.1:0-7976 GCA_039917795.1 Verrucomicrobiota bacterium
TAGTGCACCAGTGTTTTCCCAATCAAGCCGATGTGAACATTTGATCCCTCAAGCTCCCAAACCTGACCTGTGGCCAACGGTTGAAGGGGAGCACGACTGCGTTGAGTAATAGTTTTCAGGTCGCCAAGGTATCAGAAGAATTTGCGTTCCCAAAGGAGATTCCCAAAGAATCTGCGTGAAGGAAAAGCTGAACGACCCAAACATGCCGCCGCCGCTCTCAATAGGCGCTTTCCTTAGCCGGAACTTTGTTTAGCGTCTGGTTGAAATGAAGCTCGTAAATTTTTTCAGTCCATCGCTGATCTTGCGTTTATGAACCGATCCAACTCTTTCGCCGGCTCCTTTGCCGGTCTGTTGGTTCCGCTGCTGATCTTTCTAGCGGCCTGGCTCGCCGTGTTCGAATTCATGCGCCTGATTCTGGTGATTGCCACATGGTCCCATCACGGCGACGCCACCTTCGCTTTGATGTTCCAATCTTTTTTGCGAGGCGCGCGCTTCGATCTTTCCATGGGCGCGAAATGCGGGATCATTTTTGCGGTCTGGATGATATGGCGACCTTCGCCTGCGCGATGGGAAAAGCGATTGGTCTTCGGCGCTTTTGCCCTGATGGCACTCGTATCGATCTTCGCCTTAATCGCAGAAGTGGAATTCTACAAAGAATTTGAGCAGCGCCTTGGGCGTCTCACCTTCGAATATTTCAGCACGAAGTCAGAACACAACGCGATCATCGCGGGCATGATCTGGCACGGTTATCCCGTGGTGCGCTGGACCCTGGCGTGCTTCGCGATTTGGCTGTTGTTTATCTGGCTGATTCGCCCTCTTTTCTTCAAGAAACCTGAGGAAAACACTCCAATAGGAATCCAGTTTGCGGTAACGGTTCTTTGGCTGGCGATCAGCGTGGTTGCCTTTCGCGGCGGTCTCCAACAATCCGTCTTGCGCTGGGGCGACGGATATTTTTCGCAAAACACTTACGTCAACCAGATGGCGCAAAACGGGCTCTTCACTTTGGTCGATGCGCTCCGCCATCCCGAAAGCAAACAGAAGCTGGCCGCGCAATGGGAACGCGCCCTACCGCAGGAAAAGGCGGCTGAGATCGCCCGGCAATTGACACTTTTGCCCGGGGAAAAACTCGTTGAGCCGGAAACGCACGTTTTACTGCGCACATCGCCGCCTTCATCGATTGCCCTCAAACGGCCGCACAACGTCGTGGTCGTGATCATGGAAAGTTTCACGGCGCGTTTTTGCGGGGCGACCGGCGCGAAGTTCAGAGCCACACCGAATTATGATGCGCTGGCCAAAGAAGGCATCCTGTTTGACCGCGCTTTTTCCGTCGGCACCCACACGGCGCAGGGTGTTTACGGAACGCTTTGTTCGTTTCCACATCTGCCGGACTTTGAGACGATGATGAAACAACCGCTCGGGCAACAATCGTTTCGTTCGCTCCCCGCGATTCTGGGTGAGCAGGGATTCGAGACGCTCTTTCTCTACAACGGGCTTTTTTCCTGGGACAACAAGGAAGGGTTTTTTCGCAACCACGGCATGCAACGGTTTATCGGGCGCAACGATTACAAAAACCCGACCTTTGTCGATCCGGACTGGGGTGTTTCGGATCTCGACGTTTTCAACCGCGCGGTGCAGGAGTTCTCAGACATGGCGCGTCGAAAAAAGCCCTTTCTCGGCGTGGTGCTCACGCTCTCGAATCACTCGCCTTTCAATCTTCCGAAAATTCCCGGGCTCTTGCCCATCGAGGGAGGTGGCGAACAGAATCAGCGGCTCAATGGCGTTCATTATGCAGACTGGGCTGTCGGAGAATTCATCAAAGCCGCGCGCAAAACGAGTTGGTTTGACGACACCATCTTCGTTTTCACCGGCGACCACGGGTTTGGAGTCCCGCCCAACCTGACGGAGCTGGGGCTTCTCCACATGCACGTTCCCATTCTGTTTTACGGCCCGGCCATTCTCGGCACGCAACACGAAACGCGGCACACCGTCGCCAGCCAACTCGACATTCTGCCGTCCATTTTGGGGATTCTCGGCAACGACGCGGTGCATCAATCGTTCGGGCGGGATCTTTTTCGACTCAATGAAAGTGATGCCGGGCACGCTTGCGTCAAGGATTCCGGCGGGGCATTTGTCGGCTGG
This sequence comes from Verrucomicrobiota bacterium, assembly GCA_039917795.1. Classification (GTDB taxonomy): domain Bacteria; phylum Verrucomicrobiota; class Verrucomicrobiia; order Limisphaerales; family CANJXF01; genus CANJXF01. The sequence goes on from JBDSIW010000235.1 coordinate 2,140, forward strand.
ATCGAAGGAACCGAAGTGATGGTCGGCAATGGCGGCAAGCCCGTCTCGCTTTATCAATACGACTTCTCCTTTCCTCCCGGCGTCACCCAGCAAAATTTGGATGAACGCAAGCCAATGGCGGAACACATGGAGGCTTTTGTGCAATCCGGCCTTTGGACTCTCAAGCAACGGCGCGCTGGATTGGATCGCCCAAAGAAACCAACCACGCCCGCCCGCAATTGAACGCGACGAGAACTATTTGGCGCCAGCGCAAGTTTTTTGGAGAATGGCTCCGACCGTGGCTTCGTGGAACCGCAAGCCTGCGGGTCATGTCCCCGGTGCGCATGGGAAATGGAACTCTCTGAGATTTACTGCGGCCCCGTCGCGGCCGCTTTTAAACGCCAAAGGAGCCACGCGATTTCCTCGAAGAACGCATTCTTGCTCGGGTAGGGAAACAAGCTGTCGTTCTGGCAAAGAGAAAGCGCCCCGCGATTCAACAAGGCATGGGGCGCATTCGCGGAGATGTCCTGGACGAGCAGCGCAAAATTCTGTGGCAGACTTTTCGAGCGCCTTTCGGCCAGATAATCAAAGCGAAATCTTTCCGCGCTCACGCTGTAGCGCAGCACCGCGCCGCTCACCACGATTTCCAGAAGCAAATGTTCGGCGCGTTCTTCGACATTGTAAACAGTGGTCGTCTCATAAGTGCCGCCTTCGCTGTCGCTCGTGCTCCAGGACGGTTTTTCAACGCGCCGGAAATCCGTCATGCGCACACAACCCGCTGCCACCAGCATCACGTGCTGCCATGGTAGAGGAAAACTTCTCCCCAATGGATCGTAAATCAGCAGCGCTGTCGGCGTGCAATCCATCCGCTGCACGAATTTGGTCTGCGGCAAATCAGGCAAATCTGTCTGGGCCACCACAAAGGTTTCGATGCCCTGACCAAGCAAAGCCTGGGAAAATGCATTCGCCTGTTCCGCCGAAATGTTTTTCACGAGGATTCCATAAGCGTCATTCGCAAACGTTCGAGCATCGATCCGCGTGAAGCCTTTGACCGAGAGCAACGCCTGCTCAATTTTTTCGACGGGGGGAATGTCCAAAGTTTTCTGGAGGACGGCGAAATGCACGGACTCCGTTTAACTGCGATTCGTGACTTTTCAAAGCGCAAAGCGGCCTCTACGATTTCTCCGCCCGATGATTACCTTTCTCCACGGCAAATTGATGGATGCGCTCCCGACGCAGGTCACGGTCGATGTAAATGGCGTCGGTTATGACGTACTCATTCCCCTTTCGTCGTTCGATAAATTGCCCGCGCCGGGTAATGAAATAAAACTTCTCACCCATCTGCAGATTCGCGACGACGCCCATGTGCTCTACGGTTTCATGAGCGCGACGGAGCGCGAACTTTTTCGGCTCCTTATCAACAACGTCGGCGGCATCGGACCCAAAATCGCGCTGAACATCCTGAGCGGCATCAATGCCACGGCCTTTCGCGGCGCGGTCGCGAACAGTGACGTGAAAGCCCTTTCCTCCATCTCGGGCGTGGGCAAAAAAACCGCGGAACGAATCGTCGTGGAGCTCAAAGACAAAATTGGCCAGGCGGGCGCGCTGGAAGCCAGCAGCGCCGGGCGCGCGCTTTCCGAGCCGGATCAAAAAATCAACGACGCTGTTCTCGCGCTCATGGCGCTCGGCTTCAAACAACCCGAAGCTCACGAATCGGTGCGCGGCGCGCAAGCGGTGCTGGGTTTGCAGGCCAGCGTCGAGGCGCTCGTGCGGGCCAGCTTGAAAAAAGGCGCCTGATGCCGGGTTCCCACTCCATGCCAACGTCCCGTGCGAAATCGGGAGTTGTCGTCCCTCACAAATTAAAATGGACCCAGAAGTTGACGGCCCAGGCGATTTACCTGCTGGCAAAAATACTGATGGCCACGTGGCGTTGCGATTCCGTTCACAAATTCCCCCGCAAAAGCGGCCCGGTGATTTTTTGCGTCTGGCACAATCGCCTCGCCATTTCCATGGTGGCCTACTTTCGATTTGCGCAGGAAATCTGGCCCGCACCCGGCTTTGCGGCGATGATCAGCGCGAGCAAGGATGGCGGATTGCTCGCCACCGTTTTGCAAAAATTTGGTGTGCAACCCGTGCGCGGTTCCACCAGCCGGCGAGGGCGCCAGGCGTTGCTCGAATCCACGACCTGGCTGGAAAAAAAATTCAACATCGCCATTACGCCTGATGGACCACGCGGACCGCGTTACGAAGTGCAGGACGGAATTATTTCCCTCGCGCAAGTCAGCGGAGTTCCGATCGTGCCCGTGTCGGCGATCATTCGAGGGAAAATAACTTTGGGCGGCTGGGACAGATTCCAACTTCCCCTGCCGTTTGCGCGTTGCAGCCTGATCTTTGGGAAAATGATTCAAGTGCCTCGCGACTTGCCCGATGCAGATCGCGAAGCGCTGCGCCAACTCTTGAAAAAGGAAATGATGAGCGTCACGGGCGATTAGCTGGCGCAGAAAATTCGAAGCGATAATGCTCGTAACGGTCCATCACCGCGCGCACGTAATTGCTCGTGCCGGGAAACCCAATCTGCCGCAAAAAGGCCTGGCTGTTGGTTGCGGCTTCGCCTTTGTTCCATTTCAAAACGTTGCCGCGCCCGGCATTGTAATCTGCCAGAGCATAGGGAACCGGGTCGTCCGTCTGCGTGTAACGCCGTAAAAGTTTTTTCAAATACCACGCGCCAGCCAGGGTATTGGTTTCCGGATCGAAGAGTTGTTCGTGCTCGAACGGAAATACCTTCTCCGCCGAGGCCCAATCGAGCGCAGCCGACTCCATGATTTGCATCAGGCCCATTTCTCCCGCCTGTCCGCGTGCGCTGGCATCGAACCGTGTTTCGCGCCAGACCACCGCTTTCACCAGTGCGGGATCCACCCGATACCGCTTCGCCGCGGAAACGATTACGCCGTCCTGACGGTGCTCCCGTCGATTGCTCCAGAAAAAATATCCGATTAAGCCCGCCAGCAGGCTGGCTAGAATCAGAGATATTCTAAAACGGAATTTCATCCCGCTGGATGTAAACGAAAATTGGTTCGAGAAGGAATTCTAAATCGCGCGATCAACGTTTAAACTTTTTAATTCGACACTTTTAATTTCTCAGTCCTTAAATGATTGCCCGCGTCACCCTCGAACTCGCCCTGCGCAAGGAGTTCGATTATTTGATCCCGGCCGGGTTGGACGAGCAAATCGACGTAGGCAGTCGCGTCAAGGTTCCCTTCGGCCATCGGCAAGTGATGGGTTGTGTGACCGCGCTCGCGGAGAATTCTCCCCACACCAACCTTCGCGAAATCACAAAAGTCATCGGCAAACAAACGCTCGTCACGCCGAAGATTTTGAAACTGGCTCGATGGATTGGTGAATATGATTGTTGCCCGCCCGAGATCGCTTTGAAAAGCGTTTTACCCGAAGCCGTCCGCAAGGAAAAAGAAGGCTGGCGCGAACAATTGTTTGTGCGGGTTCTTCCGCGCAACGGCGAATTGCCGAAGTTGACCAAACGCCAGCAGGAGATCTGGAAAATTTTGGCCGAGCGCAAGGAAATCGCACTCCAGGAATTGCTCGGACTGGCCGAAACCGACGCCGGAACCGTGCGCCGCCTCGAAGACAAAGGCTTGATCCAAATCGCCGCGGAAATTTCCGAACGCGATCCGTATGCCAAAGAAAATATTCTGCCAACGCAGTCGCTGGAATTAAACGCAGAACAGAAAACCGCACTTGATAAAATTAAAGACGCGATGGGTAGCACCTGCGTCCCGCGGGTGCGAAAAGATTCCGACCAAATTTCAACAAAACAAACTCAAGGAATAACTCAACTCACCATTCGCCATCGCCGCTTGCCGCACATTGAAATTCCCGGACGAATTTATCACATCACTTGGCGGACCCATGGGAATCTGATTCTTTCCGCGGAGGCGCAGAAGAAAACTTTGGCCGCCTGCCATTTTTGGCATGGCAAAAAACTGCACTGTTATTTGGCGTGCGTCATGCCCGACCATATTCACCTGTTAATCCAGCCCTTGCCTATCGCTGAAAATAAAGGAATCGGGGTTCACTCGCTTTCCGAAATTCTCCATAGCATTAAATCTTTTTCCGCGCATGAAGTGAATCAATTGATGAGGCGAACGGGCTTAGTCTGGAACGATGAGTCGTACGATCGGATAGTTCGCTCTGAAGCGAATCTTCACGAGAAATGGAATTATATTTGGAATAATCCCAGAAAGATTGGACTCGTGGGCCCGTTGGAGGAATACCCGTATATCTGGATGGCAGGGCTTGGCGTTGAGGAAATTGAAGCGTCTTCGCACCCGCGGGACACAGGTGCTACCCAGACTCAGGTCGAAACGTCTGTGCCGCGCACCTTCCTTCTCCACGGCGTCACCGGCAGTGGGAAAACGGAAGTTTACTTGCAGGCAATTGCTCATGCGCTCGAAAAAGGAAACGGCGCGATTGTCCTCGTGCCGGAAATTTCTCTCACGCCGCAAACTGTGGAGCGATTCAAAGCGCGATTCAGTTCCGGGCCGTTGAAAACTTTGGTCGCGGTTTTGCATAGCCACCTTTCCGGAGGCGAACGTCATGATGAATGGCACAAGATTCGGCAGGGTCGAGCCCGCATCGTGATCGGCGCGCGCTCCGCGGTGTTCGCGCCTGTGGATCCGCTCGGCTTGATCATCGTCGATGAGGAACACGAAAATTCATACAAGCAGGAGGAATCTCCCCGCTACCATGCCCGGGACGTAGCCGTGGTGCGCGGCCAAATGGAAAATGCAGTGGTCGTGCTTGGCACCGCCACGCCATCGCTCGAAAGTTTTTACAACGTGACCAAGGGCAAATACGCCTTGCTTGAATTGCTCCAGCGCGCCGACGACAAAAAAATGCCGGTCGTTCGCGTGATCGACATGCGCCAGGTGGCGCGGAAGGAAAAAGCCCCGCAGATTTTTTCTCATCAACTGAAGGAAGCAATCACCCAGCGGCTTGAGAAAAAGGAACAGACGATTTTGTTTTTGAATCGGCGCGGGTTCGCCACCTCCATGCAATGCCCGCTCTGTGGCTACATCGCCGAATGTCCAAACTGCAGTGTCTCGCTCACCTACCATCGTGCGGCGGAAAAGCTGGCTTGCCACATTTGCGGCCATGAGCAGAAAGCGCCGACAATTTGTCCGGAACCAAAATGCCGCAACCCGCAGATTCGTTTTTCCGGCATGGGCACGGAAAAGGTGGAAAACACATTGGCGAAATTATTTCCCCACGCAAAAATCAAGCGGATGGATTCCGACACGCTCAAGCGCAAAGAGGATTATCGAAACATTCTCGGAGACTTCAAGCGCGGCAAAATCGATATTTTCGTCGGCACCCAAATGATCGCCAAGGGACTGCATTTTCCGAACGTCACACTCGTTGGAATTATTTATGCCGACCTGAGCCTGCACGTGCCGGATTTCCGCGCGGGCGAGAGGACGTTTCAATTGCTCACGCAGGTGTCCGGTCGCGCTGGACGCGGCGACATCGAGGGAGAGGTTTTCGTGCAGGCCTTCACGCCGTTTCATCCGGCGATTCAATTTGCCCGAAGGCACGACTTCGCGGGCTTTTACGAACAGGAAATTGAATTCCGCGAACAACTCAAATACCCGCCGCTCAGCCGGGTGGCGTTGCTCACGATCAAAGGCCGGAACGAGGAAAAAGTGAACCTCTCAGCCGTCCATTTGAAACAGGAATTGGAAAAAGCAACAGGAAGCGCCGCCCCCACCTTGGCAAGCGGCAGCAAACTCACCGACCTTCCCGATTTGTTTGACGAAACTCTTAAGCACACTCTGGAAGAGCCT
>JBDSIW010000236.1:0-6862 GCA_039917795.1 Verrucomicrobiota bacterium
GCCGGTTTTCTCGGCAGCGAATTTGGCCCGTTTCTGATTTCGAATCCTGAGGAAGCGGTCAAAGCGGTCCGTCCGCCGGAAGGCATGAGTCCGTCGCGCTTCGCCAGCCGCGACAAACTTTTCAAGAAATTGGCTTCGCAAAGTCCCATTGGCCAACTCGGCAGCGATTATCAAAAGGAGTCGCTGATTCGCTCGCTGGACAATGCGAATCGTCTCCTTAGTTCGGACGCCGCCAAGGCATTCGATCTTTCACTCGAACCAAAGGAGAGTTACGAGAAATACAACACCGGTCGTTTTGGTCTCGGTTGTTTGCTCGCGCGGCGTCTCACCGAAGCGGGCGCGCGTTTCATCGAACTCACCACCGAGTACATTCCGTTTCAATATTGGGATACACACGAAAACGGACACACCCGGATGACTGATCTGAAAAAATCCATCGACGCTCCCATCGCGCAACTCGTGCTCGATCTTGAAAAACGTGGATTGCTCGACCGCACGTTGATCGTCCTGGCGAGCGAATTCAGCCGCGACGCTCTCGTCGAAGGCAAGCCGGGCAAAGAAGTGAAAGGACAAGTCGCTCAACCGGACATTATCGAAGATTTAAAATTCTACGGAATGCACCGCCATTTCACTGACGCGGGCAGTGTGCTCTGTTTTGGCGGCGGACTGAAAAAAGGTTTTCTCTGGGGCAAAACCGCGGAGGAACGCCCGTGCAAAACGATTGAGAACCGAGTCATCATCCAAGATCTGCACGCAACTATCTACCATGCGATGGGCATTTCGCCAAAGCTCGCTTATGAGATCGAGAAGCGCCCGTTCTACGTGACCTTCGATGGCAAGGGTAAACCAATCCTGGATTTGTTCGCGTGAAACATTCTGGAATGTTTCAACCGGTCGCTGAAGCGAATCCACGGGCTACTTTTCGCCGTCTCGACTTTGTGCGGCTGTTGATTAATTTTCGTGCGTGAGTTTTGTCGCTGAATTTAATTCTCTTCCTCTCGATGCATTGCGCCAACGATCGCTGGGCACCTCGGAAGCGGAAACACCAAGCGCTATTTCTAAATCGCGATTTTCGCTGTCGGATTTTGCGAACCTGATTTCCCCAGCCGCTGGGAAATCTCTGGAGTTCCTTTGTCGCCGCTCGCAGCAAATCACCCGTCAACGATTCGGCAAAGTCATTCGCCTTTTCGCGCCGCTCTATCTTTCCAACGAGTGCATCAACAATTGTTCCTACTGCGGGTTTTCCCGCGACAATTCGATTTTGCGCGTAACCCTTTCCGTCGATGAAGTTTTGCGCGAAGCGCGCGCTTTGGCCGGCCACGGTTTTCGCAACATTCTCCTCGTGGCGGGCGAACATCCGAAATTTATCTCCAACGGTTACATGGCCGAATGCGTTGCCGCGTTGCACAAAGAAATTCCCAGCATCTCACTCGAAGTCGGTCCGATGGAAACCGAGGAATATCGCCCGCTCGTCGAGGCGGGTGCGGACGGCCTCGTTGTTTATCAGGAAACTTATGACCGAAAAATCTATGGCGAAATGCACACGGCCGGACCGAAGCGCAATTTCGACTGGCGACTCGAGACGCCCGAACGCGCTTACGGCGCCGGTTTTCGCCGGCTCGGAATCGGCGCGCTGTTCGGTCTGAGCGACTGGCGATTTGAAGCGTTGAGCATCGCCGCGCACGCCGATTATTTGTTGCGCCATTGTTGGAAAGCGCAGGTCACGATTTCGCTGCCACGTTTGCGTCCCTGCGCCGGAGAATTCGAACCTCTCACCTCGCTCAGCGACCGGGAATTGGTGCAACTCGTCTGCGCCTTTCGCCTCATGTTTCCCGATGTTGGGCTCGTTCTCTCGACGCGCGAGCCCGCAATTCTGCGCGACGCTCTTTTTCCACTCGGCATCACGATGATCAGCGCGGGCAGCCACACCGAACCCGGCGGCTACACCGGCGCAGGCAAAGAAAAAATTCATCAAACCGTCCGTGGGAAAATCGTCGAACTCGCCGCCGGTTCCAGCGAATGGGCGACGGTAGGGCGAGTGTCCTCGCGAGCCGATGCGAGAGAAGGATCCGACGGTTCGTCAGGAGCCTCGCCCTACCAAAATCGCGCCACCAACGCCACGGGCCAATTTGAAATCGCCGATGACCGTTCGCCCGAACAAGTCGCCGAACGAATCCGCCAACTCGGCTATGAACCCGTTTGGAAAGATTGGGACGCGGCGTTGATGGAATGAGCGTATGCGCGCTTTATCTATTATTTCTTTTTCGCTCTTACTTTGTTTCGGATGCAAACGTTACGAAGCCGAACAAGCGGCGTTAGATGTGTTGGTTTCATCTGGGAATATCCGGCGCATAGAAGTGGTGAATGACGAAATCCCCAAAACCAATGTGTTTACTGGATCAGAAGCAGAAAGAATTCTGAATTTCCTCAACGCCAGCAATCGAGTCGCAAAATCGAGCCGCGGGAAATCGTATGGCTTGGGAGAGATTTACTTAATCGGTGACAAGAAACGCGAATGGATCTTTTTTTACCCCGGCGAACAAGTTTTATCGTTTCGGAAATACGAATTCACTGTGAAAAATACGAATGAAATCAGTGAATTGTTTAAGTGATGTGGTTGATCGGAATGCGGACATCGCGAAGGCCGCAGATTGCACTGCGATATTCTGCTGTGATAAGATTCAATTGTGATCGACCTTATCCGACAAAATCAAAACGCGGTGGCTGAAGCCTGCCGGAAATTCGGCGTTGGCCGCTTGGAGATTTTTGGTTCGGCGGTGCGTGATGATTTCGATATGCAGAAATCTGATTTGGATTTCATCGCGAACTTTTTGCCGCCATTGCATCCGGGTGTGTCGGACAGATTTTTCGGGTTCACGGAAGCGTTGGAAAAAATTTTCTCCCGACCCGTTGATCTGTTGACCGATTCCATGTTGCGGAATCCAGTCTTGCGCGAAGAGGTCAACCGCGACCGCACTCCAATTTATGACCACCGAGGCCAAGAAGCGGCTGCATGACATCCGCATGGCTGCCGAAGCGCTCTGCCGTTTCACGGACGGCAAAGTTGTCGAGGATTTCAAACGCGACGAACTTTTGCAGGCAGCGGTGGAGCGAAAGCTTGCGATCATCGGTGAGGCGTTCGTCCATTTGCGTGAGGAAGATGCCGACATTGCGGAACAATTTTCCAACGTGCGGCAAATTGTCGGCATGAGAAACCGGCTGGTTCACGGCTACGACCAACTCGACCTCGACGTTGTTTGGGATGCGACGGTTAATCATGTTCCGAGGCTGCTGAAACAGGCGGAAGCCATGCTGGAGTGAAATTTATTCAAATACGATTCGCAACGCGATATGAATGGAAAGGTTTTGATGTGGCTTTGCTAATGTATTTATGAATTCGATTCCGCAAAAACGAAAGCGCCTACGTGCCATCGCTGAAAGAGATTCCGATGCGGCTCTTGAACTTGCCCAAAGTTACGCATTTGAACCGCCTAAAGATTTTCAGCAGGAAGTAAAATGGTATCGCCGTTCCGCTGAGTTAGGAAATCTGGCAGGACAAAACCTACTGGCGGAATGTTATCGAGATGGCCATGGCGTTCGGCGGAATTTGAAATTGGGAATAAAACTTCTTTTGAATGCTGTCGACCAAGGAAATCCTGATGCGCAAGCAAGCATCGGTTATCAATATTTTTATGGCGAACATTTCAAACGAAACAGACGGAATGCAATCTATTGCTATCGAAAAGCGGCTGCTCAAGGACAAGTAAATGCCTTATCAAATCTTGGTTTATCTTATCAGTTCGGAGATGGAGTGAGAAAAGATTATCGCGAATCATTAAAGTGGTTTCAGAAGGCGGCGGCTCAAAATCACGTCCGATCCATGTTTTGGATTGGGCACTCCTATTGGTGGGCGCACGGTGTTAAGAAAAATTCTCGCCGTGCCTTTGAATGGTTTTGGAAAGCTGCGTGGTATGGAGACCCTGAGGCAAACACTTACGTCGGCATGTGTTTCCATGACGGTGTTGGCGTTAAAAAGAATTTTAAAAAAGCGCTGAAGCATTATCGAGTGGCTTTGAAGAAAGATCCCTACGCGCAATACTGTTTGGGTTTGTGCTATCGAGATGGAGAAGGAGTGAAAAAGAACGGAAGACTTGCACTCCTTTGGATAAAGAAGGCTGCGGCAAACGGCGAATCGAACGCCAAGAATGCGCTCAAGAAATTTTTTAGAAATTAATGCCTTCGCAAAGCCAAATTCTCGCCAACGGAAAGTCCATCCAAGCCGAGTTTCCATGCACCCTCAAAGAATTTCTCCTCGCCCAAAATCTTTTGCCGCGCAGCGTCGTGGTGGAGCATAACGGCGAAGCCGTTGCCCCGTCAGAATTTTCCAAGCGCCAACTCGCGCCAGGCGACAAGCTCGAGATCGTCAAAATTGTCGCAGGCGGTTGACCTTTCTTTTTTTTGCGGTAAACCTCAGTTCCCTTTTCGGTGACCGTTATGAACTTGAAGTTTAAAACCATTTTTCGCGGCTCTCTTCTGCTGCTTTTCGTCATCCTGTTCTGGAGTGTTTGGGCCGAGGCGCAGGGAAATCGGACCAACGTGCCGGTCGTGCTGGAAACCACAAACCCCACTGCCAAGCCATTGATCAATCTGACCGGGGTATTCCAGGAAAACGAAACACTGCTGACCTTCGGCTTGGATCGCGTCGAGTTTCTGCAAAAGCTGTCGGTCGGCGGGCAACCGCGCTGGAAATATCTCGCGTCGTTCATTTATATTGTCCTGGCGTTTTACATTTCAAAATTCTTCGATTTCCTCACGCGCGTGTGGCTGAAGAAACTGGCGGAGAAAACCAACACCAAGCTGGACGACCTTCTCCTCGAATTGCTCCACGGTCCGGTCAAGATTGTTTCCTTCGTCATTTTTCTCAACATTGGACTGAGCGTTTTCTCCTGGCCCGCCGCGGTGGAACAATTTTTCGCGAAGGGACTCAACCTGATCGTCGTCGTGGCGTTCGTTTACGTTTTGCTCAAGGGAATCGACCTGACGATTGGCATTTGGAAGTCGCGTGTCTCGGCGGGAGATGACCGGGGCTTCGACCAGCAATTGTTTCCCATCCTCAAAAAAAGTCTGAAAGTTTTTGTGTTGATCGTCGCGTTCCTTTTCGTCTGCGACAACGTTTTCAACTACAACATCAAAACGATCCTCGCGTCGCTTTCCATCGGCGGTTTGGCGCTCGGTTTGGCTGCGCAAGACACGCTCTCGAATTTCTTCGGCGCGGTCGTGGTCTTTGTGGACAAACCGTTTCGCGTGGGCGACATCATCAAACTTTCCGAAGTCGAAGGCGTGGTCGAAGCAATCGGCGTCCGCAGCACACGCGTGCGAAATCCCAGCGGACACTTGATCACCGTGCCGAACAAAACGATGGGCAACGCGACCATCACGAACATCTCGCGCCGCCCGAACATCAAATCTGAGACGAACATCGGGTTGACTTACGATATGTCGGTCGAAAAGCTGCAGAGGGCGCTTTCCATTTTGGAGAAGATCTATCGCAAGCATCCGATGACCCATGACGTCTTGATTACGTTCAACAAATTCGCGGATTCAGCTTTGAACATCCAGGTCATCCACTGGTGGAAATCGACCAATCCAAAGGAACAACTACACGGCATGCAGGAATTGAATCTTGTGGTGAAAAGGCGCTTTGACGAGGAAGGCATCAGCTTCGCGTTTCCGAGCCAAACAATTTATTTGAAACAAGATTCCGAATGGCGAATGGCTCCCGGCACCGAGCCCAAAGACAACTTAATTTCCAGCAAAGCATGAGCGCCATGGAAAATTCAGCTGTGCGGGCGCTCGTTTCCAGGATCGCACCTGAACTCGTCCTGGCGCAGGTATTGATTCGCCGCGTCGAGAATGGTTTTGATTTACGACACGAGGCGGACAGGGAAAGCGCGCCGGAAAAACTCCGTCTCCTTTCTGAAACCGAAGTTCGCACCTTGGCGCGGTTCACTTCTGATGGTGCTTTTCGCCCGCTCAAATCGGCGCCGAATCTGCAGAGCGGATGGCGGCGGTGGGCGGGGGACGCGACAAAGTTGGAATTTGCGCTCGACTGCATTTATCCTGGGGCAATCGCGGATTGGTTCGCGGTTCAGTCGGGGAACGGTGCGCCGACTCCTTATCGTGAATTTACCAATCGGCAAACCGGCATGTATCGAATCACGGCCATGCTGTCGGACGACCAGGCGGCGCCGATGATTCGCGCCTGTTGCCATCGGAAGTTTTGTTTGAAGCAACGGCGATGGACGGTCGATGGATTGCCGCCGGATTCTTTGTGCGACAAAAGTGTTGTCCCGTGTTTGCAGCCGTGCGCGCTGCTGCTGGAATTTGCGCGAAAGGCGATGCGCCTGATCCAACAGGAAGAAAAGGGAGAGTCGGCAAAGGTGGACACGCTTGAGGCCGCCGGAATTCGGGAGGCAGATTTTGAAAACCCGATGAACCCGCGCCGATTGCAATGGGCTCTCGAAACGAAGAAAAATTGATCTCATGAAAACATTGCGTGTGAAAATTCTGAATGGTTGCGGCCTTTTTTTCTTTGCCGCGTTGATCTTGTCCGGGTGCTCCTCGTTCAATCGCGATTGGAAAAAAGCGGGCACGGTTAGGTCGCCCGGTCCTGTTGGCCAATGGCAGGGAACCTGGACCAGCCTGCCCAGCGGCCATACCGACAAGCTGCGTTGCCTCGTGGAAAAAGTCTCGGAGGAGCGTTATCGCGCCCGTTTCGATTCGACTTACAAGAAGGTCATACATTTCAAATCCACCGTGATCTTGAATGGGGAGACAACAAACTCAGTGTTTGAATTCAACG
>JBDSIW010000237.1:0-4749 GCA_039917795.1 Verrucomicrobiota bacterium
GATCCAGAGAACGGCGAACCGTTCCCTGGAAAGGGAATTATTTCCGTTTGATGAGAAGACCAATCACAATGCCCGCACTGAGCGCGATACCCAATGCCGTGTAGGGATTGGCGCGAATGGCCTGGTCAGTGGCTTTAGCGCCAGCGACCGTTTTGCTTTGCGCGGCCTGATAGGCGGCCTTGGCAGAATTCATTGCTGCGAGTCCTGCTGTCTTGGTTCGCTCAGCCCAATCCTCGGCGGTTTCGGTGGCGGCGTCTTTGATGTTGCGACCCATATCCTTGGCGTCATTTGTCAGATCTTTTGTTCGTGATTCCATAATTTTGATTCCTTTCGTGGGCCACCTTAGCGGCGAAATTTTTTGTTTACCATCGGGTGCAAACCTGTTTCTGGTCTGGTGAAAATTACTTGAACGATCCGGCTATCGAAAAAGCCTTACGCTTCCTCTTCTTCCTCGGTGCAAGGTCGCCCTGCTACCAAATAGCCCAGCAAAACGCCGACGCCCAAGGCCACTCCGATGGCGACGTAAGGTCGCTCGTGAATCGCGCGATCTGTCGCCTTGGTATATTCGAGGGTTTTATCGTGAATCTGCTCGTAAGTGGCGCGTGTCGCATCCCATGCCGCCGTGCCCGCCGCACGAGCTTTGGTTTTCCATTCCTGAACCGTGGTCGAGTCTGCCCCTTGGTTTTCCGCGATGTCTCCAGCCTGATTTCTCATAAGATTTTCGGTTTATTGTGTTTGTTGACTTGCAGCCGAGTGGCCCGTTTTCAAAATAGAAGCGGGAGGAAAGTTTTCCATGAGGGTGACGGCTGCATTTCTCGTCAGTGAAACTCCTACATGCCTTGACCGTCCTCACTCCTCTGATAGTTTTGGCGCACCATGATGAAAAGATTTATCGGCGCGATTCTGTCGTGTGCGTTATTGATCTCGGTGCTCGGCTTTGAAGACAAACGCGTTTTGAAGGATCAAAATGCCAAGGTGAGTTATAGCATCGGCCTGGAAATAGGATCAGGGATGAAAAAGCAGAAACTTGACGTCGATCCTGAATTGATCATCGCGGGATTTCGCGACGGGCTGTCTGGAACCAATCCCGCCCTGTCGGAAGCCGAGATCAAGGAAGTCATGGCCCTTTTCGAAAAAGAAATGGAATCGCGCCTCGCCAAAGAATCGGCGGTAACGAAGGAGAAAAACAAAAAGGACGGCGAAAATTTTCTGGCAGCAAACAGAAAGAAGGACGGGGTTAAAGTTTTGCCCAGCGGTCTTCAATATAAAATTCTTAAGGAAGGCTCGGGCCCTTCGCCAAAAACCGAGGATCAGGTTACGACGCATTATCGCGGGACGCTGATTGACGGCACCGAGTTTGACAGCTCGTACAATCGGAACGCGCCAGCGAGTTTTGGCGTGGGACAGGTTATCAAAGGCTGGCAGGAAGCATTGCCGCTCATGAAGGTGGGTTCAAAATGGCAACTATTCATCCCCTCGGACCTGGCTTACGGGGAACATGGCGCCAGTGGAGTCATTGGGTCGGACGCCACCTTGATTTTCGAAATTGAACTCCTTTCCATTGATAAACAGTAGCTGGACATTCCTGCCAAATAGCCGATTTTCTCTCACGTGAAACCTTTTTCCATCCTGCTTTTCTTAAATCTGGCCTTCGTCATTTCCGCCGCTGAACTGCCGGCGAAGAGCGCCGCCGATATCCGGACCGAGAAAAATATCGCAGTCGTGACCTCAAGGTTGCTGGAGAATCTTCATTATTCGCAAAAGCCCTTTGATAACGAGGTTTCCTCGAAGCTGTTTGATCGCTACCTCGATTCCCTCGATGGTTTGCATCTGCAATTGCTCCAGTCCGACTTGGCAGAGTTCGAGAAATATCGGATCGAACTGGACGATCTCACGGGCAAAGCGGGCGACACCACTCCTGCCCACAAGATTTTTGCGCGATTGCTGGAACGCGGCGAGCAACGAGTTGCTTACGTCAACGACCTGTTGAAGACAGAGAAGTTTGAATTCACCGGAGAAGACCGCTACACGCCCGACCGAAGAAAACTGTCCCGTCCGAAAGACATTGAAGAGGCGCATCAGCTTTGGCGGCAGCATTTGCGGTCTGAGTTCCTGCAAGAAAAACTTTCCATCACCGAGTCCAACCAATTGCACGCTGCGCTTTCTCCCACCAACCGATCGGGTGATATAAAACTTAAAACCGCTATCAATACGAATTTAACAAACCTTTCTAAAACCAATCTTGCCGCCGCTGAAAAAAAATCGACCAACGTCCTCACGCAAAGGGAAGAGATCGTCAAACGGTTGACCAAGCGATACGCCAATCTCCAAAGGCGTTACAAAGAACTGAGCGAGGACGATGTTCTGGAGATTTATCTCAACGCCCTGGCTCGCGTTTACGATCCGCATTCCGATTACATGGGCCGATCGCATTTTGAGAATTTTAACATCTCGATGAAACTTTCGCTCGTGGGAATCGGGGCGTTGCTCGAGGCCGAGGACGGCTATTGCAAGATCAAGGAACTCATGCCGGGACCAGCGCAACTCAGCAAAAAATTGAAACCCGGCGACCGCATTGTGGAAGTGGCGCAAAAAAATCAGGAGCCCGTTAACGTCGTGGACATGCCGGGTGGATTGAACAAGGTGGTGGAATTGATTCGCGGAGCGAAAGGGACGGAAGTGAAGCTCACGATTTGGCCCGCTGACGCCACCGACCCTTCCATCCGCAAGACAATCACGCTCGTGCGAGACGTGATCAAGCTCGAGGATCAAGCTGCGAAAGCGAAAGTGATCGAAATTCCCAATCAGAATGAAGTGGTGCGTCTCGGGATTATTGACCTCCCTTCGTTTTACGCGGATACCGAGGCAAACAACAAAACCAACAGCCGAAGCACGACGGAGGATATCGCCAAATTGCTTAAGAAACTGAACGAGGAAAAGGTTTCCGGGATCATTTTGGATTTGCGGCTCAATGGGGGTGGTCTTCTGGACGAAGCGGTCAGCCTGACCGGACTTTTTATAACGAATGGCCCCGTCGTTCAGGTCAAAGATCACACCGGAGAAATCTCCGCCCTGTCAGATCCGGATGACACGATTTCCTACAAGGGGCCGCTCATTATTTTGACCAGCAAGTTCAGCGCATCGGCTTCCGAAATTCTGGCGGGGGCCTTGCAGGATTATCGCCGCGCGTTGATCGTTGGCGACTCGTCCACTTACGGAAAAGGCACGGTGCAGCGTTTGCTGAAGCTCGACCCCTACTTCAAGGAAAATCGCCTCACCTACAGCTACGATCCCGGTGCCCTCAAACCAACCACAGCCAAGTTTTATCGCGCGGGCGGCGACTCAACCCAGTTGCGAGGTGTGATTCCTGACATCCGACTGCCCGACGTGATTGATTACATGGAAGTCGGTGAAGCATCGATGGAGAATCCGCTTCCGTTCGATAATGTTCCCAGTTCGTCCTTCCGGAAGTGGAATTCGGTCAAGCCATTTTTGCCGGAATTGAAAAGGCGATCCGAACACCGGGTGGAAACTGACAAAGATTTTTCCTATATCCGTGAAGACATTGAGCAATTTAAAAAGAACCTAGCCGACAAAAGTATTTCCTTGAATGAACTCAAGCGCCGTGAAGAAAACAAGGAATTGACCGTCCGCAAGGATGCGAGAATCAAGGAACGAAAAGCACGGAAGCCAACGACGGAAAAAGTGTTCGAGGTCACGCTGAAGAATGCGGACCAGCCCGGTTTGCAGTTGTTTGTTCCGAAGACCAACGAAGTGGCCTCTGCTCGAAGCGACGATGTGGAGATCGATGAGGATGCGTCGCCCGATGAAAAGCTTCCCGCAGTGGACACAATGCTTGAGGAATCAAAACGAATTCTCCTCGATTATATCTCCCTGATGGCGAAGGAAGATCACGCGCTCTCCAAAGCGCAGTGATTTACTCGAGGATTTCTCCTGGCTGGATTGGATTTCCCGCCAGGAATTCCTGAACCCCGAGGCGACGCCCTCCTTCGCGTTGCAGGCTGAGAATTCGCAATGCGTTTTCGCCACAAGCAACCACGAGCCCGGCCTTGTCAGCCTGGAGAATTTTCCCGGGTTCGCTGAAGCCGGTGGCCACCATTTCAGCCTGCCAGATTTTCAGCAAACGCTGCTCGGTTCCTCTTCGTTGAAAGGTAAATGTGCCTGGCCAAGGGGTAAATGCGCGAATCCGATTCCATAGATGGAGGGCGCTTTCGGTCCATACGATTCGACCATCTTCTTTGCAGATCTTGCGCGCGTAAGTGCTGCCCTCAGATTGTTTTTTTGGCGCGATCGCGCCTGCGGCAAAATTCGGAATGGTTTCCAGGAGAAGTTCCGCGCCAAGGATGGCCAATCGATCGTGAAGTGTTTGCGAATTGTCCTCGGGCAGAATCGGCGTCGCGGTCTGGGAAAGGATGTCGCCCGTATCGAGGCCGACATCCATCCGCATAATCGTCACGCCCGTCTCCGCTTCGCCTTCGAGAATGGCCCATTGAATCGGGGCCGCTCCCCGGTATTTCGGCAGCAGGGACGTGTGAACATTCAAGCAGCCGAATTTCGGCAAATCCAAAATGGCTTGGGGGAGAATTTGTCCGTAAGCCACTACCACGATGATGTCGGGCGTCCGTTCGGCCAGTTGGGCGATGAACTCCGGCGCCCGCGCTTTTACGGGCTGTAGGACCGGAAGATTAAATTGGAGCGCCAGTTTTTTGACGGGTGAAGGCTGAAAAT
>JBDSIW010000238.1:0-9862 GCA_039917795.1 Verrucomicrobiota bacterium
TGATAAACACCCTTCACCAATTTGCGCAGCCTATGCTGAGCAATGATCAATGATTTAGCGGCCCGCCACCAAGTCGGAGCACCGGCGACAAAAGATTCACCTTCGCGTTGCGCCCCTGGGCGGAGGCTCATGTTATCACCCGTGTTTGTGAAAACTGAGGTAAAGGCGTTTAACAAAGCCATCGGGATTTTTTGTTCTATGCATCGAAGTAGCCATTCCGCGTCTCCCAAAATGCGCCAAGCTGGATCAAAAAAAAGCGCATGTTTTTCGAAGACGGACCGCCGAAAAAAAGTGGAGCATGTCAATGTTGAAAGATTGCGCGAAACCAAGGTATGAGGCTTTTGAGGAAGAATCGACTTTCGATGACAAAGAAATCCACCTGTCGAATCAACCACCAGCGCATCACCAAATAAAATTTCCACTTCCGGATGATTCACAAAAAACTTCCCAACGGCGGTCAAAGTCCCTGGTAAATATTGTTCGTCGCAGTTCAAATGGGCACAGATCTCGCCGCTAGATTTTTTCAAGCCCCGATTAATCGCGTCGTACATTCCCTCGTCTTTTTCGACGAATGTTTTTGCGCGTTTGTCTTTGAGCAGCCACTCCAAGGTGCCGTCATCCGACGCTGCGTCCTGAACAATGTGCTCGACTTCGACCTTTTGATCAGCAACCGAGGCGATGCACAATCGAAGCCAACGGGAACTTCGAAAGCTGGGCGTGATTACTGAAAAGCGCATAGCCTTTCAGACGGAGACCAGTTGTCGTTCCACTTCGGCGACCTGATAGGGTGTTGCCCTACGCACCCCTCCGTTCAAGCTTGTGCTTAGACCGACAATTCCTGCAAAGAATGCCAAATCCGAATGAAGCGAACCGAAAATAAAGAAGAAATAGAAAACGTGGGCTATAAAATATACCAGGAGGAAACGATTAAGATTTAAGATAGAGGGCGGGCTAAACCTATAGTTTTTTGATAACACTTTAAGTGAAGCAATTATAAACCAAACAAATCCAATTACTCCCCAGATGCCCAATGGCATGATCAGCGACAACGGTCCATTGTGATAATCCCCGGCCAACGTCGCTATCTCCATCGTATCGATACCCGCCGCTCCAATCATAATCGATAGGTCGCGGGAACTAATTGCGTAACCCTTCCCCAAAAACAAGTATTGAGGCACCTCCGGCAAAACCCGCCTCCAGATCGTGAACCTCCATTGGCTTGAGCCTTCCGCATCGGCTCGTGCGATTGGATCCACCTCGATTGGCAGAAAACTTAAGGATCGCTGCATTGACAAGGGAAGTTTGTCCGCGAGTGGCAGAATGATGGCTGCGCTCAGAACGGACAGAATTATGAGAATAGGGAAAAGTCGGCTCCGAAAAAGTCCCTCGAAGAAAAATTGAATTCCAAACGTTATAGCTAAAACAGCGAGTGACGAGCGATACCCTCCGAAGAGGCTAATAGCTACAGCAAGAACGAACAGGATTAAGCGCCACGGTTTGTTGACACCGAAACCACCTCGAAAACGAAACGGGAGAAAGCCCAAAGGCCCCGATAGATCAAAAATTCCGCGGATGCCGTAACAAGCCAATAACGAGCAAAATGTTGCCGTGCACGCTAAGGTGAATCCGCTAAATCGTGTAACACTTGAGGCGTCAACCAACCCTAATGCCTCCAAACCGCTTTGTTCGGGAGGAAAAACCGCAAAAATAAAATAGAACGCGGGGTTAACCAACGGTAGCAAGTTCCCGATGACGGCCGAGGCGCCTCCCAAAAAAAACGCAGCACCGTAGGCGTAGGCTTTCTTTAAAGGAATCGACTGACACGCGAAAGCAAGATAACCGACAATCGCGGCGAAGATGTAAATGTAGCGTTTTCCTCCAGCCGCCCCGCCGCCGAAACTTCCCAGATTGATTCCTCCCCGAAGTTCGGCCGTCGCCAGCGCAACCGCGCCAATAAAAAGCAAAGGGAAGATAACGGATGGATTCCCGAGAAACCTCTCCCGTCTGTTCAAGGCGTAAAACGAAAGCGACAAAACCAAACTCACCGCAATCATTAACATCCAAAATGGAGGGCTTCCCGGGAGAAAGAAAATGACCGCGTTCATGTTCCAACTGAAGAGCAAAATAAGAAAATGCCACCGGAGCAGCAGCGGAAAGGCGAAAGCCAAGAATATCAGCCCGTAAGATAGCAACGCAGTCGAATTCATCGGCGAGGCCACCACGTAGCCCATAAAAACCGCCAGAAAAATACAGAAGGTGAATACGACCAATGCCCGAAATAGTGAAAGAGGATTAGACATGCATTTAAAAATTAGATCATCGCTCTAAAATTGCTGAATCCGCCCATCAGATGCTACTGAATTTTTAGACTTTTTTCTCCCCACGTCCGAGGTCGCCAGGTCCAACCGAAATCGGAGCTTCACAATTTAAAGAAAAGAACGAGGCACGGAGACTGAAGAAGAAATCCGCCCAAACAGGGAAGAGTTTTTTTTCTTCCATCTTGTCAAAGGTTGCTGCTCTGCTCCAGCATCGCAACTTCGATTCAGCGCTGAGTATCGTTATGAAAATTCTATTTGATCACTCGCAGCCGTTCCTTTTGGGGCACGGCGGGTTTCAAATTCAGATTGAGCGAACTTTGGTCGCCTTAAATAAAATTGGCGTCCAAGCAGAATATCTCCGCTGGTGGGATGACCAACAGAGGGCTGACCTGATTCATTATTTCTCCCCCGCCGGCACCAGTTATCTTCGACAGGCAAAATCCGTTCGAACTCCGGTGGTAATGACGACGCTGTTTACCGAAACCTGTAATCGATCTGATCGGCAACTCCGTCAGCAGGGCTGGCTCACTCGCGCGATTCTTGCGCTGCCTTTTGGAAGGGGAGTGATCGATCAATTGCGCTGGAAATCGTTTCGCGAATGCTCCATCAACGTGGTCGGATTGGAAGCGGAGCAAAATGTGCTGAAACTTGTTTACGGAGTTCCAGAAGAGGCAATTGCGGTGATTCCGCTCGGTCTTTCCGAAATTTATCTGCAGGCCGGCGCAGGCCTTCGTTCCGAAAATCATTTGATTTGCACCGGAACAATCACCCGGCGCAAAAACCCGCTCCTGCTAGCCGAAATGGCGCGCCGTGCAGAGGTTCCCATTCTTTTCGTGGGCAAACCTTATCATTCGAGCGACCCCTACTGGCGGGAGTTCGAACGGCTTATCGACCAAATATGGGTGAAATATCATCCGCACGTCGCTGGCGAAGGGGAAATGGCTGGCCTGCTAAAAGCCGCCCGCGGCTACGTTCTGCTAAGTGATTACGAAAATTGGTGTCTCTCCGCGCACGAAGCCGTCGCTTGCGGATTACCCGTGTTGGTTCCGAATCAAAAATGGTCGCGGGAACGATTCGGCGATCACGCCCATTATTTCTCTAATTCGAACCAGGAGGAAAATATCGAACGACTGCGCGCCTTTCACCAAAACGCCCCCGCGCTTTTCCCTCCGAAGATTCGGCTCCATAGTTGGGAGGACGTCGCTGGCCAGTTAAAAAGTCTTTACGAATCCGTCTTGAGCACTTCCCGATAAATTCTCAAATGCTCCTCGGCGACGACGGCGGGGTGGAACCGTTTTGACGCGCTCAGTTTTGCGTTTCGCGTGATCTCCTCATTTTTAGCGGGATCGTCCAAAATTTTGGCGACGCCGGTCGCGATGGTAACTGCATCCAACGGATCACAGAACCAGCCCGTGATTCCGTCTTCGATCAAGTCTGGCACGCCGCCCACCTTTGCTGCCAGCACCGGCACACCCGCGGCCATCGCCTCCAGAACCACCATCGGGCAATTATCTTCAAGCGAAGGGAGCGCCAATAACGTCGCGGAACTCAAATAGCCTTTGAGTTTTTCACGCGTGGCGAATCCTTCATACGCACACCAGGGCCGTGTTTTCAGCAATTGAAAAAACTCTGCGGAATACGGATCGGTCTGGCCAGCCATTCCTAAAAAAACCACCCGGATTTTTCGGGACGCCGCCAGTGAGTCCAGCGAACAGATGAAATTATTTTGGTTTTTACGGAAACTGATCGCACCGACACAGAGAATTGCCGGCGGGCTCTCGGATGCGCGAGAGACGCTGAAGAAACTGTCATCGACCGCGTTCGGAACCACCCATGTTCGCGGCGCAAATTTTTCCATCGCTTGTTGTGTGTAACGGGTAATGCAAACAACGCCGCCGGAGCGCGGGATGGTAAATGCTTCCAATTTCGCAGCGAGCCATTGGTAGGAAAATGGACGGGCTTTGTTCACCTTGGCGATCAGCCGCATGTTTCCATGAACGGTCAATACATTTGGAAAACCAGAAAAGATCGCGCTTAGTGCGCACTCCCTTTCCGTGCCTTGCCCGTGAACAATGTCAGGATTGATTTGCTGAATTTTCTTTCGAACTGCGCGGATGCAACCCTGATAACCGGTTCGCATCCACCCGATTTTCGGCACGTGCAGACTGTGAAACCAGATATTGCCCGCCAATTTGTCTGGCGACTTCATGGGGCGTTGCGTGCAGCCGATAACGTGAATTTGCACCCCGGGCAATTGCGCGAATCCCTGGATAAGCGCATCCGGCGCGGTGCCAAACCAAGGGACTTCTTTATGATATTCGCGAAAGGGCTCGCGATTATCGGTGATGATTTGAACGACGACCATGCGCTCAAATTAGGGACGATGGAAAAAGTAAGAGCAAACGCTTTCTTCCTCCATCCGGAAACCAAAACCAACCATGCGATCCAAAAAATCCTTTTGTTTCACTCGGCCCTCCGGGTCGTCGTGCAATTCCAACGAAACTGCGGATACACGCCCCCAAATTTCCGGCGATGTTTTTTCCAGCAACTCAAATTCCGCTCCTTCGATGTCAATCTTTGCCAGGCCTACGGAACCCGGTAGAGAGTGAATCACCTCGGCGAAGGATCGCACTTGGACGGGAAAGGAGTTTCCATTTCCAGCGAACAAACCCGAACCACCCGGATTCAGGGCGTCGAAATGCCATTGCATCGTGCGCGTTTCTCCGGCAACCGCTTCCTTGCGCAAATGGATGCGTTCGCCAATTTCCGCGTTTAACAGACAGTTCATTTCAAACATCCGATAGTTGGGCGGGCCCGGTTCATACGCATAAATCTGCGCGTTCTTGTGAGCCAATGCAGCCGCCAGACTGAATAGGCCGATGTTTCCACCCAAATCCAAAACAACCGGATTTCCCTTTAGGTTTTTCAGGTAGGAAAAGGCGCGGCCGTATCCACCGGCGAAAAGGAGCTCGTGAACAACGTCCCAATCGCGGCTGTCTCCACGGCAAATTACGTTTAATCCATCGCGAAAGGAAAGCAGCCTCAGGCCTTTTCGCGTTCGCCGGAGCCGAAGATCAAAGGCGTCAGGCCAATTTTTAATTTTCCGCGTTATCTCCCAGGCCGTTTTGAGTTTGTTATTCGTGTAAGCTTGCATCGAACTTGGCTTTCTAATTCTTTAAACAGGCAAATTCGCCAAAGCGGCATTGCTCGTCATAATCCTGACCGGCAAAAGATTTTGACATCGAATTCTTCAAAGGAAACTGAAAACGTTCGCCGAGCCTCTTCCCTCCATCAACAAGCTTGAATCGACTCCATAACGATCCTACCCTCGCTCTCATAAATTCATGGCAGTCGCCCTTATCACCGGTTCCTCCGGCCTCATCGGATCAGAAACCACCAAGTGGTTTCATGAGCAAGGCTTCGACATCGTAGGAATCGATAACGATCTTCGAGCCTGGTTTTTCGGAGCGAAAGCTTCCACAGCCCACACCCGCCAAAAATTGGAATCTTCACTCACACGTTACAGCCATCATGCAATTGATATTCGTAACGTCGACGCATTGCGCGAGCTTTTCACGCGCCACGGCAAAGCAATTCAAATCGTCGTTCATACGGCGGCGCAGCCTTCGCATGATTGGGCAGCGCGCGATCCCATCGCCGACTTCAGCGTGAACGCGACGGGCACATTGAACCTGCTCGAATGCGCACGGCAACATTGTCGTGACGCAGTTTTTATTTTCACGAGCACAAACAAAGTTTACGGCGACACACCGAATCGATTGCCCCTCGTGGAATTGGAAACGCGCTGGGAAATTGAGAAGTCGCATCCATTTTTCGTCGGCATCGACGAAACGATGTCCCTTGATCAAACGAAGCATTCGCTCTTCGGCGCGAGCAAATTGGCTGCGGATGTTTTGGTGCAGGAATACGGGCGCTACTTTGGAATGAAGACAGCGTGCTTTCGCGGCGGTTGCCTGACGGGTCCGGCGCACGCGGGAACTGAACTTCACGGTTTTTTGGCTTACCTGATGAAATGCAGCGTGGACGGCACGCCATATCGCGTCTTCGGTTACAAAGGCAAACAAGTCCGCGATAACATTCACAGCCACGATCTGGTCGCTGCGTTCTGGGAATTCTTTCGCGCGCCGAGGAGCGGCGAGGTCTATAACCTCGGCGGGAGCCGGCACTCGAATTGTTCCATGCTTGAGGCGATTCAGATCTGCGAGGAACTAAGCGGGCGCAAATTGCAGTGGACCTACGAGGAGGATAATCGCATCGGCGATCACATCTGGTATGTGAGCGACGTGCGGCGCTTTCAATCGCATTATCCAAACTGGAAATACCAATACGGCCTTCGCGACATCCTCCGGGAAATCCATGCCGCGCGTCTCGAATCAACTAAGTGAAAGTCCTCATTACAGGCATCTGCGGATTTGCGGGCAGCACTTTGGCGTTGCGGCTGCGGGAAGTGAAATCGGGGCTGGAGATTTTTGGCGTGGACAATTTTATCCGCGCGGGCAGCGAACTGAATCGCCGCAAATTGGCGGAGGTGGGAATCCGCGTTGTGCATGCTGATGTGCGCATAAGTGAGGATCTTGCCGAGTTGCCCAAGGCAAATTGGGTGATCGATGCCGCAGCACAACCGAGCGTATTGGCCGGAACCACCGGCAGCGGGACAAACAGCCGTCAACTCATGCAACACAATCTGGAAGGCACGATCAATGTTCTCGAGTATTGCCGGCGGCACCGCGCGGGATTTACGTTGTTGAGTACGAGCCGCGTTTATTCCATTCCGCCGTTGGCCGGGCTGAAACTGGTTGTGCGCGAAAATGCCTTTTTTCCCGCGAGCGATCAACCGTGGCCCGTGGGGGTAAGCCAATCCGGCGTCGCCGAAAAATTCTCCATCACGCCGCCCGTGTCGCTCTATGGCGCTTCGAAGGTTTGCTCCGAAGTGCTTGCTCTGGAATATGGACTCACCTTCGACTTCCCGGTCTGGATCAATCGACTCGGCGTGCTGGCGGGCGCGGGACAATTCGGGCGCGCTGACCAGGGCATCTTTTCATTTTGGATTCACTCTTGCGCGGCCCGACGTCCGCTTAAATTCATCGGCTTTGGGGGCGAAGGATTTCAAGTGCGCGATTGTTTGCACCCGCGCGATCTCGGCGAAGTGCTCCTTCAGCAAATGGAGATTGCGCCCGCAGCGGACGGCGCGATTACCAATTTCTCCGGCGGAAGTGAAAACAGCATGTCGTTGCGGCAGCTTCACGATTGGTGCGAGGAACGCTACGGAACTCAAGCTGTGCAAGAAGAAACCGTCGATCGCCCCTTCGATTTGCCTTGGGTGGTTCTTGATTCTTCACTGGCGGAAAAGCGTTTTGGATGGAAACCCACCACGCCGCTACCGACGATCCTCGATGAAATCGCGTGGCACGCCAAACAGAATCCCGCATGGCTCGATCACACTGCATGAATACTCGGGCACCTTCCGAACATAAGAACGATCTTCGCCTGCTCTCAGTCGTGATTCCCGCGCGAGATGAAGAAGAATCGCTGGGTCCAATGGTGCGTCACCTGAATCTGGAATTAAAACTCCAGGGTGTGCCCCACCAAATCGTGGTGGTCGATGATGGAAGCACAGATAAAACCTGGCAGGTGTTGCTTGATTTGAAACAGGAGATTCCCGAGCTCGAGCCGTTGCAAAACAAGGGCGAGCATGGATTTGGCCGCGCCATTATTTGCGGACTCAATCAGATGACCGGGGATGCGGTCATCATCATGATGGCGGACGAATCTGACGACAGTCGCGACGCGGTGCGCTACTGGCGTTTGCTCCAGGAAGGCTACGATTGCGTGTTCGGAAGCCGATTCATCAAAGGCGGCGGGGTTATTGATTATCCACGGATGAAGCTGGCCGTGAATCGGGCGGCGAATTTTTTTATCCGCATCATTTTTCGCATCAAACTCAACGACACGACCAACGCCTTCAAAGCGTATCGCCGCTCCGTAATTGATGGTTGCCGCCCGCTCATCGCGCCCCACTTTAATTTGACGGTGGAACTCCCGCTCAAAGCCATCGTGCGCGGCTACACTTGGACGGTGGTGCCAATCACGTGGCGAAATCGCCGCGCCGGCCAGGCGAAACTCAAGATCAAGGAGATGGGCAGCCGCTATTTGTTTATCTGTCTTTACCTCTGGCTGGAGAAATATTTCAGCCGCGGCGATTACAAAAAGAAACCATGAGCGCCAACGCCCCCGCCGATCTTCAACGCATCTACGAAGCGCGCTTCCACAATAACCTCGATTATCGTCGCGCGATTTGGCGGGTGCTCATCGACGATTTCTTCCAATCCTTCGTTCGACGGACCGACGTGGTCCTCGATCTCGGCTGTGGCTATGGCGAATTCATCAATCAGATTCGGTGCGGCGAAAAGTTTGGGATGGATTTGAACCCGGACCTGCCGAAGCGAATTTCCCCTGAAGTGAAGCCGCTGGTCCAGGATTGCTCAATGCCCTGGCCCTTGCCGGAAAACAGCCTCGATGTCGTGTTCACCAGCAACTTCTTTGAACACCTGCCCGACAAAGCCACTTTGGGGCGCACACTGGATGAAGCGCGACGTTGTTTGAAGTCCGGAGGATACCTCATTGCGATGGGGCCGAACATCAAGTATGTGCCCGGAGCCTATTGGGATTTTTGGGACCATTATCTTCCGTTGACAGAGACTTCGCTAAAGGAAGCACTGGAGAATCGTGGTTACAAAATTGAGCGGTGCCTTGGCCGGTTCTTGCCCTATACCATGGCGAGCGGCCCTCAATATCCGGTGGCGTTTCTGCGGATGTATTTGAAAATGGAACCTGCCTGGCGGTTCATAGGAAAGCAATTTCTGCTCATCGCCGTAAAATAGTGAGCAGGTGGTTTCTGGTGGAGGTTTCGGCGGATCAATTCCCGGGCGTTCTTCGAAAAACGTAAAGCTGATGACGGTCGTCCTGAACTTCCAGGTGGAAATTCTTTTCCGGAATCCAATCGGGAGATTTCATTCCGTAAAACAGCACGTATTCCATTTTTGGAAATGCCGGAGCGAGCGCTTCAAAATAACCGCGCGCTCCTTCCGCGTTTTTGACCGTTCGTCCATAGCCCCACAGGTTTGCCGCGTAAACATATTGCGGAATATAAAAATCGGAATCCAATCCGCTTACTTCCGTCGAAACATAAACCATCGCAGGCCCCTTGGGGTTGAACCTTCCTGCGCAGAGTTTTTCGAATCTCAAAAGTGGTTGGTCAAGGGTCGGTGCCCGCATCCAGACCAAATAAGTAAAAGCCGAAATCAGAATGTAAATGCTTAAGCTGGCAATGGCCAAGGTTCGTTGGGCCGTAAGGCTGGGCGAGATTCGCGGTGCCAAATATGTCGCAATCCAAGCGAAGCCGTAGCCGGACACAATTGCCAGAAAAGGGGTGATGATCAGTTGATAATAATCGTGCGGCCGGTTGATATTGGCGAAGCACAAAAGATACGTTGGTGGAATGAGGACAATGAGCAGCAGCGACC
>JBDSIW010000239.1:0-4795 GCA_039917795.1 Verrucomicrobiota bacterium
GTTGCCAGAGAACGGCAATGAACAAAAAATTGGAAATCCGGCGAGCGAATTGCATTCGATAAAATCAATTGGCTGCATGCGGTCCCATTGCCAATCGGCGTCGGCTCATCACCAATTTTCACTTCGGCAACTGAGCTTGGAGAACTCAGGAATTGGATTAGGCGCTCCTGCAATCCAGAACCAAGCTCACAAGACGCTGTGAATTCGTAGTCACAATTAACTCTTGTCCAATCATCCGCGTTTGAGCCGAAATATAATACCGGCGATTTGATGCCAAACTGTTCGCCCAACATACGGCGGCCACAATCGCCATCGCCGAGACCGGACAGATAATCTGCCATTTTTTCATAATGTCGTGTTCAAGCCATTCGGAGTTCTCCGCATTGGAATCCCGAGACTCCTCAGCCAGCAAAGTGGGATGAACCAATCCGTAGCGGCAGATTTCGTCTTTGCGAGCTGCACGTCATGGGAATAAAAAGTGAGCTACTTGCTGACGTAGCGCTTTTCCATTTCGCTTTGGGTTAAAGTTTTTTTTCCCAATGCGCTGCGGCGCACTTTAAGTACATCCAGATAATCCTCCAAATCTTCCAGTTCGGTGTGGAGTTGAGTTACCTGCACGCGGGGTTGTTTGATCTCGTTGTCCACTTGTTTTAAAACAGTTTTAGTCATACGCCTCTCAACGGTTTTTTATTCGTCGGATAATCATCCTGTCTTTGTCCGCAAAAGTAAAAGGCGAACGTAGCGGCGTCTCGGCAGAGCGCCGTAGAAATATTCTACGTCCTGCAATGTCACCCGCGCTCTGCCGAGACGCGGCTACGAATTACTTCGATACGCCTCAGCCAAGAGCGTAATCGGATGCACCATGCGCAATGGCAGATTTTGTTTTCGCGCGCCGTTCGTCATGTGCGCGAGGCAACCGGGATTTCCCGTCGCGATAATCAACGCGCCGGTTTTTTTTATGTTGTCCAGCTTGCGGTCGAGAAGCTCGTTGGCCATTTTCGGCTGGATCAAATTATAAATGCCCGCGCTGCCACAACACCAGGTGCTCTCGGGCAATTCCACCAGTTTAAGATTTGGAATCGCCTTGAGGAGCTGGCGCGGTTGCACGGTAATTTTCTGGCCGTGACAAAGATGGCAAGCCTCATGATAAGTGACGGTTTGCGGCTCCTGGTTGGCGGGCGGCGTCTGAATCCCAATTTGCGCAAGCCATTCGTGAATGTCTTTTACTTTCGCGTCCCAAAGTTCCGCGCGCGAATGATAGGTCGGGTCGTTGGCCAGCAGCTTCGCGTAATGTTTCAGATGCGATCCGCATCCCGCTGCGTTGGTGATGATGGCGTCGAATTGCTCGGGTGGAAATTGGTCGATGCTTTTTCTCGCCAGCCCTTGCGCCATCTCCCATTCGCCATTGTGCGCGTGCAACGAGCCGCAGCAATTCTGCTCGGCCGGCGTGATCACCTCGCAACCGTTCCGCGCCAGGACTTCAACGGTGTCGCGGTTGACATCGCTGAACATCAAATCCTGCGCGCAACCGGTCAGCATCGCGACGCGATATTTTTTCCCAGCAGCGGGTTGGGTAATCGGCGCGATTAAATCCGCGGAGAATTTCGGCTGGATCGTCGGCGTCATTGCTTCCAGTTCACCAAGGCGTTTGGGCAACAATTTCAGGATACCGCTTTTCCGGAGCAAAGTTTGCAAACCGAGTTGCTGATAAAGGCGGATGGCAAATCCAACGAATTGCAAGCGGCCCATGTCCATGAAAAGCCAGCGCAACGTCAGCGCTCGGATGAAGCTGCGTTTGGGATTGTCGAGCTGGCCGCTCTGCTCGGCTTCAGCGCGGGCGTGTTCAAAAAGCTCGGCATAATTTACGCCCGCCGGACACGCGGTCATGCAAGCGAGGCAACCAAGGCAAAAATACATTTCGTCGCCAAACGTTTTCGTCGGCTCCATGCGCCCATCAGCAATGGCACGCATCAAGGCGATCCTCCCGCGTGGGCTGTTGCGTTCCAGCTTGGTCGCGTCGTAGGTCGGGCAGGTCGGCAGGCAAAGCCCGCAATGCATGCATTGCTGCACGACGGAATAATCCAAATCTTTCAGGTGGGAATGGCCTTTGGATGCGGTTGATTGGAGAGGAGCGGAAGTCATTCGTAAAATTATTTGGCCGGTTCAATCAGGCGGTTTGGCAAATGGCGCGCGCCATGCATGATTCGCCACGCGTCAACGTGCTGTTCGTCGAAACGGTAGAATATTAAATGAGAATCAAAAGGATTCTCGACCGTAAACGAACGAATGCCACGCAGTTCTGGCTGTGGGAAATGTCTTGGACGACCGAGATCGGGCAATCGCGAAAGTTTTTCCAGCGTGCTGTCAACAACGTTTAGATAACCGAGTGCCAGATTTTCACCTGTCTCGGGAAAATCCCAATGGTATTGCAGGCTGAAATCCACCATGAAGCACTCTGACTTTCGAACGGTTCGGTTCATTCGCGATCCGTCTCGCGAAGGACTTGTTGGGCGACCGCTTCGAGGTTCTGGCGTGAATAGGGCGTAAATGGACTCTTGGCCGCTATTAAAAGTTCCATTGCCAATTTGGGGCTGTCTTGCTCCAAATCCAAAAGTTCACCGTTCAAACAGGTCGCCGCATAAACGAGAGCTTCCTTGATATCCTTCTCATCCAAATCAGGATAATCCTTCAGCATCTCGTCCCAGTTCGGATAATTGGCCAGCAGCCTTAAAACTCGCGGCACTGTCAGACGCATACCGCGAATGCACGGTTGCCCATTCATTTCCTTGGGATCGCAGGTGATGCGTTTGAATGTCATGGCTTATTTTTACTCCGAAATCGATTTTTGAGCAATCGCCGGAATGGGCAATGAAAATTCATCCGCGTGATACGAGCTTCGCACCATCGGGCCACTGGCGACGTGCACGAATCCCATTTTCTCCGCAGCGGTTTTGTATTCGGCAAATTTCGATGGCGACACAAATTCCGCCACGGGCAAATGTTTCAAGGTCGGTTGAAGATATTGCCCGAGTGTAAGGATGTCGCACTTGGAGTCGCGCAGATCCTGCATCGCTTCAAATAACTCGTTCTCCGTCTCCCCGAGGCCGAGCATGATGCCCGATTTCGTATGAATGGTGTCGCCGCGCTTCGCTTTGACCTTGGCCAGCACGGAAAGCGAGCGGTCGTAAGTCGCGCGATGGCGAACCGACGGCGTGAGACGCCGCACAGTTTCGAGGTTGTGATTGTAAATGTGCGGGTTTGCCGTGAGCACCGCGTCGATCGCGAAATCCTTGTCCAGAAAATCAGGCACCAGCACTTCGATGACGATCCCGGGATTCAACTCGCGGACTTTCTCGATCGTTTGCCGGAAATGTTCCGCGCCGCCGTCGGCGAGATCGTCCCGGGCAACCGCGGTGATGACCACGTGCTTGAGTTTCATCCGCCGGGTGGCTTCCGCGACGCGCGCGGGCTCGTCGGTTTCGAGCGCCAGAGGTTTCGCCGTTTTCACCGCGCAAAATCCGCAGGCGCGCGTGCAATTTTCGCCGGCGATCATGAACGTCGCCGTTCCTTTGCTCCAGCATTCCCAATGATTCGGGCACTTGGCGCTTTCGCAAACCGTGTGCAACTTAAGTTCGTCCAGCAGCGAGCGCGTGTGAGAAAAGGTGTTCGATGTCGGCAACTTGAGGCGCAGCCACTCGGGCAAACGCGGACGCGGCTTTAAGTCAATTTCTGTGCAGTTCATTTTATCACCACGAAATACGCGAAGGCTTTTTCCGGTCCGTCCGTGTATTTCGCGTATTTCGCAGTTTCTTTCTTCATTCAAACTTCTGCCAGAATTTCTCCAGTTGCGCGGTGTCGAAGTCCGCAAGGATTTCTCCATCGACCTCGAGGCACGGGGCTTTGGTCTGGCCGGTCAATTCGTGCATTTCCTTGCGGGCCGCTCCGTTGCCGACGACATCCAGCTCTTCATATTTTATGCCGCGTTCATCGAACCAATCCTTGGCTTCATGGCACCAGCCGCAGAACGGCTTGACGAATAATCGAACGGAGGTCGCTTTCATGAATTTATTTTTCAGTCAAAATGGTATCGGCGTGCTCATAACCCGGCGCGCAGCAACAAAGTAATTTCAAAACTTCCCCGCCGCTATTCCAGATTTTATGTTTCTTCCCGGGCGGAATGGCCACCGCGTCGCCAATGTTCACGGCGCGCGTTTCATTTTCAATCCGCATTTTACCCGAGCCCGCCATGACGAAATAAATTTCCTCCGCCATCGGGTGATAATGTTCCAGCGTGCTCCCGCCCACCGGAATCCGCGCCTCGGCCAGGCTCTGGCTGCGAATCGCAGAATTCCGATGCGCCAGCAGTTCGCGGATTTCCGAGCCATCCATCGTGATAAAGGCCGGAACGTCATCGAGATTTTTTATGTCCATAAAACAAATATGAGATTCAGGATTTACGATCAGCGGGTTAAAAAGCAAATCCGCTTCTAAATCCAAAATCGTCAATGGTGAATTTATTCCAGCGGCAGCCAGCGTTTGCCGAAAATCTTCTGCCAATCGGCCTGCCCGAAGAGGACGCCTGCGATGATCAGAAGCGTGGCGACCCAAAATGTCGGTGTGATTTTTTCGCTCAATAACAAATGCGCCCACGAAACCGTGCTGAGCGGAATCAAATTATTGAACAGATAAACCTGCCCGACTTTCCAGTGTCGCAACGCGCCGTTCCAAAGCGCATAGGCCACCACGCCGCCGCCAATCGCGCAAAAGAGCTGGATGCCGACCAGGTTCCAACGCA
>JBDSIW010000240.1:0-2677 GCA_039917795.1 Verrucomicrobiota bacterium
GAAGACCGCTGGGAGCGAATAAAACAGTGTGAATGGACCAAGCGCCGTGTCGGTTGACGTGACGCTACCATTGACATAAACCCCTTCCGCTGGATCGGGAAAAGGTGCGCCACTTTCGCTTCCTGCGATAGTACCATTAAATCGTATCACTCCCGCTTCCACCGCGGAGCTGGCGAGCCCCACGGTCAGGAAGATTGCTGTCATTAGGCTGATTCTTTTAATCTCTTTTTTCATAAACTAAGTTTCCTTTTCTTTTTTGGCCTTCTTTGATTCCTCGTTATTGAGGAGTCATTTTTGGCCGTTCACTGATGTACTTCGCGAAATTTGGCCGGGCGTTACGCGGAAAGTGCAGAAGCTTGAGAACCCGCCTTCGCCGAGGCTACGGCGCGACAGGTGACGCGGATAGCACGGATAAAGGGCCAGATCGCCGGGCAGCGAGTCCCACATCGGATTCAGTCGCCAGTCGCCATAGCTTGGACAGCCCGGCGGTTTGCACAAAGGCCAGCTCGCTACAGTGCGACTAAAATTTCTTCGTTAGCTGGACGTAACAGAACCGGCCTTGATATCGGCAAGGGATGGGCCGTAGCCATTTCCGAAAGCGACGCCTGCGAACGGCGGAGACCATGCCTAAGGGCCCGACCCCACCCTGGCTCAAGGAGCGGATGTGGGATCTGCTGCGCACACAATCCGCTTTTCAAAAATTGGTCAACCACCCACCACCAAAGCGAATATCAGTAGCGTGACGCAACATTGTGCAAAATAGCTTGCCGTTGTTCGATAGGCTTAATACTATCGCGGCCCTGCGGGAAAACCTGACAGGATTTTGCTGATTACCTGCCGCTACCTATTCTGTTTAATCACGTCCCTTTTTATTGCGGCGAGCGCTCTCGGGCAAGACGCAATTAAGCGGTCGTCGCCCTCGCCTACTCCGGCCACCCCATCGAACACGCCGGAGGCCGAGCGCATCATAGTTACAGGCTCGAACATCCCAACAACGCAAACCGCGGCGGAAGTCGGCGCGAATCCAGTGCAAGTGATCGACCGTTTTACGATCGAGAAATCAGGCGAACGGAACACCGAGGAACTGCTGCGGAATCAAGCGGTCGCAAATGCCAATGGGGTACCGACCTCAGGAAATGCCGGAGCGATATCCGGACAGGGCGCTTCCTCTATCTCGCTCCGCGGCTTTGATCCCGGGGCGACGCTGGTGTTGCTCGACGGCCACCGCATAGTTTCCCATCCGAGCGGAACGAACGGCGGCACAGAATTTTTCGTCGATCTCAACACAATCCCGCGGGCTGCAATCGAAAGCGTGGAGATTTTGAAAGACGGTGCCTCTACCACTTACGGCGCCGACGCCGTCGCGGGTGTGGTGAATATCAAACTGCGCCACAACTTTCAAGGCGCCGAAGCGTACGCCGAGTATGGCAATAGCACCGACACCGATTCAGGCGAGACAGCTGCCTCAATTCTGTTTGGCGTCGGCGATAACAACACTCACCTGAGTGGTGTCGCCAATTACGACCGTCGCAACTCCATCTACACTACTGACCGCGACTATGACCGCAAAAATGGTTTGCCGCCTATTGCAACCGCAAACTCCGAGCCTTACAATCTTGAATTGTCACGCGCGGCAGTCGTTGCGGCCGGAGGCAATCCCCCGCTCGAGCTCGGCGACACCTTTTTCGGTCACGCGCCCTTCTTCACCAGCGGCACCGCACCAGCTTCGAGTTACGTTTACACGGAAGCGCCATCAGCTCATTTTCCCATCAACCATTATACGGGCGAACTGCCGGACACCGAGCGATACGGCGCATTCATCATGGCCGATCACAAAATATTCGGTGATCAGATGGTGGCGTACGGCGACGTGTTTTTCGAGCGGGCCGACGTGCGTAACGATTTCGGGCCGGCTCCCACCGTCGCGTTTCAGCCTGTAAACGGCGTTACTATTGCCATCCCCCCGCATGCGCCGGGCCCGACGCTGGGCGGGCCTTCCCATGCCGACACCGGCGTTTCGCCAGGCGCCTACAACCCCTTTAACCCATTTCAGCAAATCATTTCCGGAAACTCGCAGGCATCCCTTTTCGAATTTGGAAACGAGAAATTTGACAATCTCACGGATGCTTTCTTTACCACTGTCGGCCTTCGGGGTGACAAACTGCTCGACGGAAATTGGGGTTACGACGCGACCTTTCGCTACAGCCATATCGACGCAACGATTGATTTTACCGCGCCTTCCGCGGCTCGCTTCAATCGGGTGCTGAATGCAGCTGATCCAATTTTGGACCCAACGTCCCCTCAGTTCATCGGGACCACAATTCCATTCAATCCATTCGGAGATTTCCGCCGCAAGATCCCTAACAACTACCGGCTCGCGGATTTCGTCGTTGTTCATCCACGCGAAGAGGACACCGGCGGGCTTGCCGTGTTCGACCTGAACATTTACAGCACAAGACTTCTCGACCTTCCTGCGGGTGGAGTTGGTTTAGCGTTCGGCGCGCAGTTTCAGGATGAAACGTTGTCGCAGGTCGTAGACAAGAGGTTGGAAGCTGGTGACATCCCCGTGTTTCAATTGCGATCTGCGTCCGGCAACCGGAATTCATACGCCGGCTATGCTGAGATGAGCATCCCCGTTTTTGGCAATAACTTTTCCATACCAGGTTTCCATGCCCTC
>JBDSIW010000241.1:0-3413 GCA_039917795.1 Verrucomicrobiota bacterium
GAGTTCAATGAGGGTGAAAGCGCGTTTTTTCGATAAACTTCGGGTCATAAAAATATTTTCATCCGATGCGAGTAATATCCGATAGATGCAGATTATTCGCAAGGTAAGTACCGGACGATTACCGGACGATTTCTTTCGCGCGGGATTTTTCGGTAAAGCGATAAAGAAGTGCGAGCCGGAAAATCAAAATATCTTGCCAGGTCGGGAAAGGACTTTTACGCTTTTCTGGTCCGGTGAGCCAACGAGAAATCATCTTTTTGCGCGCTTAGCTCAGTGGTAGAGCATTACCTTCACACGGTAGGGGTCGCAGGTTCGAAACCTGCAGCGCGCACCATTCCACCACATGGAGATTTTTGGAGGAGTAGCGACCACGGTTTTACGCAAGAACCACGGGCTTTTTTTCCATCCAGGACAAGGTTCGAGCCGAACCCTTGTTCAGCGAGAGACCTCTTTTCTTGAAGAGAACCCGAAACCGCGATCTTCCCCGCGTCTTTAGCGGATAAAATCCAATTGTGGAGCGGTTCGAGCCAAACTTTTGGCGTGGCATTGAGGACATTACATTGTTCCTCCAACGCCTTCTTTTAGCTCATTAATTTAGCCTTTTCCGAAGTGTAATCACTTCGCTCAATAATCGCGTCCAGAAACGAATCGAGAAGCCTTTGGAGCCGAAGGTTGATCTTTTCAACTTTAATGCGTTTCTCGGCGATTATGAGCCCCTCAGCGGCGGTGGAGGCCTTTTCATCTTCCTTAACCCGTTGAAGCATTGCTTCCGCCCAATCCGGATGCAGGGCGAACGGCTTAAGGAGATTGGAAATTTCAGCGTCCAACGCTTCTTCGCGAATAAACGGCTGAGTGCATCGCTGACACACGATCTGTTCAAGCAACCCCCTCGGCCCGGACGACCTTGGATGGTAAAATGAGAGAAGGCGGAGAAACGAATCGTGTTTGTTCTGAAGCGATCCGGCAAAGAAAAACAATTTCAGCAATTGAGCAGAGCCAGCGTTCTTTTATCCGGTGTTCCGTCGTGAAAGATTTCCAAGACACGTTCGAAAACAGCGCTGGGTTTCCCGACCTGAGCAAACAGGGTCATGGATGAGCGTAATTTGAGGTCGTCCGGATTTCCCAAAATGCTGGCAGCGGATTTGCCCGAAATGGCCAAAAGGGCGTTGCAACTTTTGATTGCATATTTCTGCGCCGTGGAATTGTGCCCAACCACTCAATCTGCGGAAAGATAAACCACATCCAATGGCTTTCCTTCTTGCCGCGTTTCAATTCATTCAGCGCAGGTAGCAAAAGTATTTTCCTGAGCGGTAACAAAACGCGAAAGATCAAGCGGGCCTTTGGATAATTCGTGGGTCATGATTTCGGAATTTGTAATCGCCACTTCGCTCGTATCCGATGATGCAAAATTATACCACACGACTGGCGTCCGGTGAACGCCCAGACTCTGGACGCACCGTCCGTAGTCAAGAGAGCAAATCGACCTTGACCGGACGGTTTAATGGGAAGAGGGCAGGCGCGAACGAAACGAGGGACGTGGGGAAATGAACCCGACTTATTTCTCAGCCACGCTTCCCGCGTGTTTTTTTGCAAGTTCGACCATTTCATTAAACTTCTCTTTTCCGCCGAAATAGGAATAATCGACATCGCCTAGAAGTTTGATTTGCGCATTCAGTGCGTCCCATTGTTCGCACCTATAGGCATAATAGGCATAGTTGTGGTGCCATCCTACTCCATCGGGATTTTTCTCAAAAAAACGATCATACGCCGACGCAATATCTTTCCAAACCTCCGGCTGCTTCCAATAGGCTTTCCGCTCTTCCTTGTCCTGGATGTAAATGGAGATTTGTTCACGGGCATCGACAAGGATCAAAGGAACTGTTCCCGTCCATACTTGAGACGCAACGCACTCGCGGCCGAATTCCAGCATTTCCTCATCGGAGCCATACCATTGCGGATACAGATAGTGAAGTTTGCACTGGCACGCCTCATAATTATTGGGTTCCAACTCCATAGCCTTGGCAAACCAGCGCTCCATTTCTGGACGGGGTTTCTGAGTAACTTCCGCCAATTTCACCATCAAGGTGGGAATTCGGGTGTTCTTCGGGTTCAGAGCCCATGCTTTTTCGGCTGCTTCGCTTGCGACCGCTAAACGCTCATTAAAGCCTTTCCAACCAGCGTCCGTCACTTTATCTGCGAAAGCATTTCCTCGCGCCCGCCACGCGTAGTTGTAATAAAGAGCGGCTTTAAGAGCATAAGCGGCATCGTTTTGAGGCCAGTTCTGAGTGAGAAGGGGTTCAGCGTCATCAATGATCATCTTTAACGCCCAGTCCTCACTTGACACGGTCTGAACCAACTCCTGGCCTGTTTCGTCAATTTCTTCGATGGGCGTGCTCTTGTCTTGCGCCATCTCAATAAAATTGTTGATCGCTGCGGTCTGATATTGCGCGACTCTATCCCAAACGTTGGTGTCACGATTTTTCCATAACGCCCTGCCCGCGCGCAAATTGGCAAAGTATTTCCGGATTGGGGCGTATCCACTCGCTTGCATTTTGTCGGCACTTTTACAAAGGCGAGTCGTGAGTTCATCAGCGAGAATGCCATGCGCGTAGCGGCAATAAAGATATTCTATAAGTGGGTCGTCGCAGCCTTTTTCAATCGCGCTTCCGGCATAGGCTCCGGCCAGATTCATCGAAAGCGTGCGCTGTTCGTAGTTCGTCAGCCCACCTCGCAGCTTTACGTATTCCGTGAGGCTTCGCTTTGCGTCGGAATCCCATTTTGGATTCTGGCTTCCGTGCTGACCGTAGGCTTGGAGGGCGGTGGCCGTATTCCAGGATAAACGGGAATCATTGCTGACTTTCTCTTTCGGCTTGCAGCAAACGAAAAAAACGCAGGCTAACGCGACAATGATCAGTTTCATAGGTAATCGGTTCTGTCTATTTCGCGTAGAAATTTACTTAACTATCAGAATCAAATAGAACTGAAAACAATTAATATCCAATGATTGAAAATGCGCAGCTCACGAGTTTGGCGAACGGGGAGGACGCATCCGACCGGGCTGTGCTGGAGCGACCTTGACCGGACTTTAACCACTCGATAAAATTCGCCCCCAAAGTTGGACAGCCGAAATGAGCCGGGAATTACTCGAACTGCTTTGGATTCTTGAAGCGACAGTCGAAATGTTTCCAGAATTAGAGCAAACGCTAGTTGCGATTGTCGCAAGCGAAACTTTTTCCGCAGACGAATTGCCGATGCCAACAACTATCGAGCGCAAACCACCAGAGGAAGAATCCGAGACTGATCAACCCGAGCTTATTCGTTAATCTCATTAGATAGAATTAAGCCATTTGAAGTTTTCGGATGGCGATGGCTCAAGAGTTTGACATTCCACCACGCGCCTTCTTTGGTGACAT